>NZ_JBICUP010000010.1:126215-184059 GCF_043198215.1 Micromonospora sp. NPDC048830 | reverse complement strand
ACGACGTAAGACATCTGATCGCCTCCTTCCGGGACGGTGGATCAGGTGCGGTCCGAGCTGGGAATCCAGGGCCTGGCCCCGGAGGAAAATCCCCCGGATTTATCCGTGGGGATCGTTAAGTTGCCGACGCCGTCCGTCATCTTGGGCTGTCCGCCATGTCGTGACGGACGCCTGCCATCTGCCGTCATCGCGCTGTGTAGCGCCAGGATTCTCCTGGGTCGCGACGGTGTCGGTCTCTGCCACCAACTCCGCCGGGGCCGTTCTCGGGCTCTCACGGGAGGTGGCGGTGATCGGTGCGACGGAACGACTCGGCGGAGGGTCGGAGTGAGCAGCTCCAGGCGGTCGAGCGGGAGGCCGCGAAGCGGCGCCTTCTCGCGCTGGCTGGGGCGGATCGGGTAGCGGTCGAGGACATCACCCGGGCGGTGCCGGACCGGCGATGGCGCCGCCGCTCCACCAGCGACGCCACCTGTCATGATCTCCCGGCCGCACGCACCCGACGCGTCTCGTACGAGGAGTACCTGAGCGCCGCCGCGATGACCCTCGCCCGGCGGCACCGGCCGGTCTGGTCCTGGCGGAGATGGCGTCGCATCTGCCGTTGCGGCGAAGAGTTGCCCTGCCGTGTCCGGCACAGGATTCCGGTCAACCGTGGCCACTGGCCAGACGGGGAGACCGGGTGAACGACGAGCAGGAGCAGACGATCCTGGCCGTCCACCTGCGGGGGTTGGACGGGATGTGCACGGGTTGCCGCGCGTGGTGGGGGAGGCTCACGCCGTACCCGTGTTGGCAGGTGGAGTGGGCGACCAGCCGGCAGGCTCGGACGATCATGGCCCGGTTCCTGGAGGCGCGGGCGTGACCACCCATGGCCCGGTCCTGCCGATCTGGACCTGCGGCGGCTGCGGTGCCCCCTGGCCCTGTCGCACCCGTCGCCAGGAGTTGCGGGCGGAGTTCGCGGACGCGCCGATGTCTCTCGCCCTGTACATGGGGGCGCAGTTCGCCCGCGCCGCCGAGGACCTGACCTGGGCGCCCGCCGGCACCCTGCACCGCCGCTTCCTCGGCTGGCTGCGGTGAGAAGTCGGCTGGCGGCGGTGAGAAACGGATGGGGCCCGGCGCACGCGCCGGACCCCACCACTTCCGCCGTCAGGCGGTCACCTCACCGCGTTGTACGCGTTGACCATGCCCGCGCCGTAGAACCCGTTACGCTCCCCGCCGGAGCAGGTCGCGTCGTACAGGTGCGGGTTGGCGGCGCTGATCAGCGGCACCGGGTTGTACACGCCCGCCGGGCACGACTGCGCCACGGAGGTGCGCTCCAGGAACGACGCCAGCTCACCCGGCGTCAGGTCCGGGTGGGCCGACAGCGCCAGGGCGGCGACGCCGGCCGCGTGCGGACCGGACATCGAGGTGCCCTGCTTGTAACCCCAACCGTCGGTCCGGGTCGCGGTGTTGAAGGTGGTGGACAGGATCGCGTCGGCGATGGTCGACCGGACACCCTGCGTACGGAACCGGGTGTCGCCACCCGGGGCCGTGACGTCGACGACGCCCTGGCCGTACGAGGAGTAGTAGCTCTTCTGCCCGGTCGGGCCGACCGCCGACACCGTCACCACGCCCGGCGCCTCGGCCGGCAGGTCGAGGCAGGCGTTGGTGAGGTCCTCGCGCAGCTCCGGCGTCCCGGTGTTCGGGCTGCCGTCATCGGTGATCTTGTGCGCGAGGTCGAAGTTGGAGTTACCCGCGGAGGCGACGTTCAGCACGCCCTTGCTCTGCGAGTAACGGATGGCACGCTGCACCGCCTGCCACACCGGACGCTGGCGCACGTCGTTGCGGCAGTTCAGCTCCCACGGGTCGATGTAGTAGCTGTTGTTGGTCAGCTGCATGCCGTGCTCGGCGGCCCACACGAACCCGCAGACCGCGGCCTCCGGGAAGATGAAGCCGTCGTTGTTCACCACCTTGACCGCGGCGACCTTGACGCCCGGGGCGACACCGGTCACGCCGACGCCGTTGACGGCGGCGGCGATGGTGCCGGCCACGTGGGTGCCGTGGTCGGAGTTGGTCGGGTTCCAGGACGCCTCGGTGGTGTCGGCGACACCGCCCAGGCAGGACGCGCTCTTGTCCTTGGCGATCTGGCTGGCCAGGTCGGGGTGGCTGCTGGAGATGCCGCTGTCCAGCACGCCGACGACCACGTTCGAGCTGCCGTTGGTGACCGCGTGGGCCTGCGGGACGCCGATCATCGGCATGTCCCACTGCTGGCCGTACATCGGCTCCCTGGTCGGGTCGCCCGTGGCGTTGACGACGTCGGCCGCCGGGACCTCGACGGTCTCGCCCTCGTCGAGGGCGGTGCCGAGGCCGGCCGTGGAGGCCGCCGACTCGACGCCGGCGCCCTGCACGTCGCTGGTGAAGCTCGGGTTGGTCGACCGGACGACGAGTACGCCGATCTTGTCGTAGTTGGCCACCACCGTGCCGTTGGCGGCGGTGACCCGGGCGACCGCCTGCCCGGTGCCGGCGCCCTGCGGGGCGAGCACCAGGAAGGTGGCTTCCGGGCCGGTGGCCGCCGCCGGTGCCAGTCCGCCGGTGACGGCGAGACCGACGCCGAGCGTCACGGCGGACGCCGCGGCCAGGGTCTTGCGACGCAGGTTCTTCACACAGACTCCCATGGGGCTGTTCCAGCCGACCCACGCTCCTGGTGGGAGACGGGCCGGCGGGAGACGGACAGGATGCCCGCCTCCGAGGACACAGCGTAGGGAGTGTGTGGCGCGTTACACACAGCCGTTCGGCCAGACAAGGAACTGTCAGACGGTGGCCAGCGTGTGCGGTATCTCGTCGAGCAGCTCCCGGGCCAGGAAACCGATCCGGCCGAACTGGGGGACCAGGCGTTGTCCGCTCACCGCGTGCGCGAACGCCGCCCAGCAGGCCGCCAGCCCCGGGGTGATCACCGCGGCGTCAGACCGGTTCGGCACCGACCTCGTCCTCCCTGGTCGGCCGGGCGCCCTGCTGGCGCAGGTGGCGTACGTCGTTGAAGGTGTCGGGGCGCAGCCGGCCGTCGGCGTCGGCCGACCAGCTTGTGACCGAGCAGTTGGCGATGGAGTGTTGCCGCGTCAGCGCCATCAGGTCCGCCTCGGTCAGCCCCTCCACCAGGTAGCGGAGCACGAAGACCAGCGCGTCGTGGCCGAACAGCAGCACCCGGCCGCCGGCGTGGTCGCGGCGCAGGTCGGCGAGCAGGGTACGCAGCCGCAGCGCCACGTCCGTCCACGACTCCCCGCCGGGCGGCCGGTAGTAGAACTTGCCCAGGCGGGCCCGCCGCTGCGTCTCCTCGGGGAACCGGCGGGCCACCCCGTGCTCGGTCAGCCCGTCCAGGATGCCCAGTTCCCGGTCGCGCAGCCGCTCGTCCCGGCTCAACTCGATGCCGGTGCCGGCGAGGGTCAGCTCGGCGGTGCGCACCGCCCGCAGGTACGGCGACGTCACTGCCACGTCCGGGCGGCGTTCCCGGGGCATGCCGGCGAGCCAGCGGCCCGTCGCGCCGGCCTGCTCCTCGCCCGTGGGGGAGAGCGGCACATCCGGGTCGCGGTGGTTCAGCCCGATCAGCTCCGCGCCGGCCGCCTCCGCCGTGGTCGCCGCGACGTTGGCCGTGCTCTCGCCGTGCCGGACGATCCACAGCGCCGCCAGTTCCGCCATGCGGCCACCGGTACCCGGCGGCTCCGGCGGCTAATCGCGGACCCGTCCGGAGGGCGCGTGAAACCGGTCCTGCCGGGTAAGCGCGGGCTGCACCGAGACGCGACAGGGGAGGTACACCGGTGGCAACGATGGTCAAGGAATCGATGAGCCCGCTGAAGGACAAGAACTACGACCTCATCCACACGATGCAGATGTCGCTGGAGCAGGTCTACCGGATGGAGACGTACATCTCCGACGCCGACTCCCGCGGCGACAACGAGTTGGCGTCCTGGTTCCGGAAGATCCAGGACAACAACCGCAAGGCGGGCGAGCAGGCCAAGCAGATGCTGATGGACCGGATCCAGAAGGAGAAGGGCTGACTGACGACGCGGCGGCCGGGTGGGCGGTTGCGTCCACCCGGCCGCCGTGCGTGCGGTGGACCAGGGCACCCGTACGCCGTGCCCGTCCCGGCCGGCCGTCAGATTGTTGACGGGCGCTGCCCCGCGAGCACCCGGGGCGGCGATGGGCGTATCGAGGCGGCACAATGTTCCCGCGCCGGCGGTGGGCCGGCCGAAAAGGGATGCGCGATGACGGTGCTCAGGGGTCTGCGCGGCCGGGTGCTCACCGGGGTCGGCATCTTCCTGTTCGTGTCTCTGCCGCTCATGGCCGTCGGGGTGGCGCTGCTGTCCTGACCCTGCCCGGACCCGAAAGGCTGTGTCGGCCGGCCACGCGTCGTACGGTGTGGGGCGTGGCGGGCGCCGAGGAGATCCGGGTCGGGGAGCGGGTGGTGCGTGTCTCCAGCCCGGACAAGCCGTACTTCCCGGAGCGCGGGCTGACGAAGCTCGACGTGGTGCGGTACTTCCTCGCCGTCGGCGACGGGATCCTGCGCGCGCTGCGCGACAGGCCCACCATGCTGGAACGCTGGCCGCGGGGAGTCTTTCCCGGCGCGAGGATCGCCACCCGGCAGGACAACCGGGGCGACGCGTTCTACCGATTTGAGGCGAGAGGGCTGCCGTCTTCAGGCGGCAGGTGAATCGCTGCCCTGATGCTGCTCTGTCAGTTACGTGCCGTGCGTATACTAGGCTCGTGGCCGGATATCAGACGAACCGTGGGGCGGCGTACAGCCTCGGATACCACGTGGTGTGGTGCCCGAAGTACCGCCGCCCCGTGCTCGTCGGCCCAGTCGCCGAACGTCTGCGGGACCTGATCGGACAGAAGTGTGACGAGCATGGCTGGTCGATCGTGGCGCTGGAAGTCATGCCCGACCACGTGCACGTGTTCGTCCGGGCCGACCCGAACGCCTCGCCGTCGTACATCGCGAACCAGTTCAAGGGCTTCACCTCGCGGGTGCTTCGTGACGAGTTCTCTCACCTGCGCAGCCGGCTGCCGACCCTGTGGTCCCGGTCGTACTTTGTGTCGTCGGTCGGCAACGTGTCCGCCGTAACCATCCAGAAGTACATCGAAACCCAGTGGGAGCGGCCGTGGAGGAAGAAAGGCGCGTCGTGAAGATCAACCACGGATACGTACGTCGCCTCGCCCCCACTGCGCAGCAGGCCGCCGCACTCGACGTTCAGGGCCACGCGGCCCGTGCGATGTGGAACCTGCTGCACGAGTGGTGGACGTGGGGCGGCGGACGCGACCGACGCCCCACACTGAAGCAGGCCGATGAAGCGATCCGGCAGGCACGCAAGGACATCCCGTGGCTCGCGGACCTGCCCGCGCAAGCCGCACAGCAGGTGTTGAAAACGTACGTGCGGGCGTGGAGAAACTGCTGGGAAGGCCGGGCGTGCGCACCGGAGTTCAAAGCCCGCCTATGGTCACGCATGTCCGTTGACGTGCCGCAGGGACGAGACCTCGCGATCACCCGCCTGTCCCGCCGCGTCGGTCAGGTGCGCATCCCGAAAGTCGGCGTGGTCCGGTTCCGCTGGTCCGGGCCGATCCCCGGCGTCGGCCGTGAACCCGGCCGCACCACCGGCGCCCGGCTCGTCAGGGACGCGCTCGGCTGGCACATCGTGTTCCGCACCGAAGTGGAGGTGGGGACACCAGCGCAGCACCAGGGGCCCGCCGTCGGGATCGACCGGGGCGTCAACGTCGCCCTGGCCCTGTCCGACGGCAACGACCAGCACCACGGACCGTGGTTGCGGCCGAAGGAGGCCGAACGGCTGCTGCGGCTGGAACGCAAGGCCGCCCGGCAGAAGCGGGCCCGCGATCCGTTCGAGCGTACGTCGAACCGTCTGCACCGCACCTACGACCAGATCGCAGGGTTACGCGCGAGAGCCAAGCGCCGCCGCTACGACTGGCAGCACAAAACCACCACGACTATCGCCGAGAGGTACGGCATCGTGGCGGTGGAAGAACTGCGGGTGAAGAACATGACCCGCTCAGCGAGAGGCACCATCGCCGAGCCGGGCCGCACCGTGCGGCAGAAGGCCGGGCTGAACCGGGTCATGCTCGACGAGGCCCACGCACGCACCGTTGAACTGCTGGCGTACAAGCTGGCCGAGCGGGGCGGGCAACTGCTGAAAGTGCCAGCAGCGTACACGTCGCAAACGTGCTCAACCTGCGGGCACCGTGACCCCCGCTCCCGTAACGGCGTCGCGTTCACCTGTACTTCGTGCAGGCACCTCGACCACGCCGATACCAACGCGGCCCTGAACATCCTCAACGCGGCCGGGCTTGGTCGTGTACGGACGTGGAGCCCGGCACCTGTGGGCTGCGAAGCGTCAACCACCCGGCGTGCCGCATGAGCGCCGCCAGGAATCTGCCCTCTTCAGGGGGCAGAGGAAGTCAACAGAAGCGGCTGCCCGCCGGCGCGCCCGACTGGGTCCGCACCGCGCACATCACCTTCCCGAGCGGGCGCACGGCCGACGAGGTCGCGCCGAGCGAGCTGGCCGTGGTGGCCTGGGCGGCGAACCTGGGCACCCTGCGCTTCCACCCGTGGCCGGTGACGGCCGCCGACGTGGACCGCCCCGACCAGTTGCGCATCGACCTGGACCCGCTGCCCGGGGTCGACTTCGCGCAGGTGGTGCCCGTCGCGCACGAGGTCCGGGCGTTCCTCGCCGAGCTGGGCATGACCGGCCACCCGAAGACCACCGGCGGTCGGGGGCTGCACGTGTACCTGTCGATCGAGCCGCGGTGGAGCTTCGGCGACTGCCGCCGGGCGGTGCTGGCGCTGGGCCGGGAGATGCAGCGGCGCCTACCGGACCTGGTCACCACCACCTGGTGGCGCGAGCAGCGGGACCGGGCGGTGTTCGTCGACTACAACCAGATGTCGCGCGACCACACCATGGCCTCGGCGTACTCGATCCGGCCCACCCCGGCGGCCCTGGTGTCCGCGCCGCTGGACTGGTCAGAGCTGGACGACGCCCGGCCGGAGGACTTCGACGTGTCGAGCATGCCGGCCCGGTTCGCCGAGCGCGGCGACCCGCACGCCGGCCTCGACGGGCCGTGCTTCTCCCTCGAACCGCTGCTGGAGTTGGCCGACCGTGAGGGCCTGGCGGCCCCGCCGGAGCGCTGACCCACCCGCCGGGTCCATTCCCTCACTGCCAGGGGCTCTGCGTGCCGTCGAACTCCCGGAAGACCAGCCAGGTCCGGGTGGACAGCACCCCGGCGATGCTCTGCACCCGCTCCAGCACCACGTCCCGCAGCGTGGCGTTGTCCGGCGCCCGGACCAGGGCGAGCACGTCGTGCTCGCCGCTGAGCAGCGCGACGTGCTCGACGTAGTGCACCCGGGCCAGCTCCGCCGACACCTCCCGCCAGGTGTTCTGTTCGATGGTCAACGCGATGTAGGCGGACGTGCCCAGCCCGGCCGGCTCGGGCACCACCCGCGCCTGGAACCCGGCGATCACGCCGTCGCGCAGCAGCCGCTCCACCCTGGCGTACGCGTTGGTGCGGGAGACGTGCACCCGGTCGGCCAGCGTACGCACCGACATCCGTCCATCCCGGACCAGCTCGTCCAGGATACGCCGGTCGATCCCGTCGAGCGGCCCGGCCGAACGTCCCGCCCCGTGCGCCGAGCCCGGCTGGGGACTGGTCTGCTGGCTCACATCCGCCCCTCTCAGGTACCATTCATCCCGCGTCGGTCGTGAATCTTGAGTCAATCATCCAACGGCAGGAGCATAGGGCCAACCACACGTCCAGGAGGTCCTCGCCGTGACGACCACACCCCCGGCGGTCCGCAGGGCATCCCCTCGCCCCCGCCAACCGGCCGAGCAGCCCACCAAGGCACCGGCCGCCCGGGAGCAGGGGGTCACCGACCCGTCCGCCGCCCTGCTCCCGCAGATCGAGCCCGTCCGGCTGCTGGAACCCGACGGCACCCCGCTGCCGGCCCACGCCAACTATCCCGAGCCGCCCGTCGAGGCGCTGCGCGAGATGTACCGCCGGATGGTGGTCGGCCGCCGCTTCGACACCCAGGCCACCGCCCTGACCAAGCAGGGCCGCCTCGCCGTCTACCCGTCGTCGCGGGGCCAGGAGGCCTGCCAGGTGGCCGCCGTGCTCGCCGTCCGCGACACCGACTGGGTCTTCCCGACCTACCGCGAGTCCATGGCCCTGGTCGCCCGGGGCATCGACCCCGTCGAGGTGCTCACCCTGCTGCGCGGCGACTGGCACTGCGGGTACGACCCGACGGCCCGGCACACCGCCCCCCAGTGCACCCCCCTCGGCACCCAGTGCGTGCACGCCGCCGGGCTCGCCTACGGCGAGGCCCACCAGGGGCGCGACACCGTGGCGCTGGCGTTCGTCGGCGACGGCGCGACCAGCGAGGGCGACTTCCACGAGGGCGTGAACTTCACCGCGGTCTTCAAGGCCCCGGTGGTCTACTTCGTGCAGAACAACAGGTACGCCATCAGCGTCCCGCTGTCCCGGCAGACCGCCGCCCCCAGCCTGGCGTACAAGGGGATCGGCTACGGCGTGCCCAGCGAGCAGGTCGACGGCAACGACCCGGTCGCCGTGCTCGCCGTGCTCACCCGCGCGGTCGAGCACGCCCGCGCCGGCCACGGCCCGTTCCTGGTCGAGGCGCACACGTACCGGATGGAGCCGCACACCAACGCCGACGACGCCACCCGCTACCGCGACGGCGCCGAGGTCGACGCCTGGCGCGACCGCGACCCGGTCGCCCGGTTGGAGACGTACCTGCGCTCGCGCGGGGCGCTCGACGACGCCGCCGTCGCGGCGATCGCCGAGGAGGCCGAGGCGTACGCGGCCGACCTGCGCCGGCGGATGCACGACAAGCCCGAGGTGGACCCGCTGAGCCTGTTCGACCACGTCTACGCCGAGCCGACCCCCCAACTCGTCGAGCAGCGCGACCTGGTCCGCGCCGAACTGGCCGCCGCCGACGGGGAGGGGGATGCCTGATGACCGCCACCACCATGGCCAAGGCGCTCAACGCCGCGCTCGCCGACGCGCTGGCCGACGACGAGCGGGTGCTCGTCTTCGGTGAGGACGTCGGCAGGCTCGGCGGCGTCTTCCGGATCACCGACGGCCTCCAGGACCGCTTCGGGGACCGCCGCTGCTTCGACACCCCGCTCGCCGAGGCCGGCATCGTCGGCTTCGCCGTCGGCCTGGCCATGTCCGGGCTGCGGCCGGTCGTGGAGATGCAGTTCGACGCGTTCGCGTACCCGGCGTTCGAGCAGATCGCCTCGCACGTGGCGAAGCTGCGCAACCGCACCCGCGGCGCGCTCAGCGCGCCGATGGTCATCCGCGTCCCGTACGCCGGCGGCATCGGCGGCGTGGAGCACCACTGCGACTCGTCCGAGGCGTACTACGCGCACACCCCCGGCCTGAAGGTGGTCACCCCGGCGACCGTCGCCGACGCGTACTCGCTGCTGCGCGAGGCGATCGCCGACCCCGACCCGGTCGTGTTCATGGAGCCCAAGAAGCTCTACTTCTCCAGCGCGGAGGCCGAGCTGCCCGCCCGTACCGAGCCGTTCGGCCGGGCGGTCGTACGCCGGGCGGGCCGCGACGCCACCCTCGTCGCGTACGGGCCGGCCGTGCCGGTCGCTCTGGAGGCCGCCGAGGCCGCCCGCGAGGAGGGCTGGGACCTGGAGGTCGTGGACGTGCGCACGATCGTGCCGTTCGACGACGCCACGATCACCGCCTCGGTGCGCAGGACGGGCCGGTGCGTGGTGGTCCAGGAGGCGCAGGGCTTCGCCGGCGTCGGCGCGGAGATCGCCGCCCGGGTGCAGGAGCGCTGCTTCCACGCCCTGCACGCCCCGGTGCTGCGGGTCGCCGGCCTGGACATCCCGTACCCGGCGCCGATGCTGGAGCACACCCACCTGCCCGGCGTGGACCGGGTGCTCGACGCGGTGGCCCGGCTCCAGTGGGACGACCAGCCCGACCCGCGGTGGGTGGCGGCATGACCACCACCACCGGCACCCGGGACTTCCTCCTGCCCGACCTCGGGGAGGGGCTCAGCGAGGCGGAGATCGTCGAGTGGCGGGTCGCCGTCGGCGACGTGGTCACGGTGGACCAGACCGTCGTCGAGGTGGAGACCGCCAAGGCCGTCGTGGACGTGCCCTGCCCGTACGCCGGGCGGGTCGTGGCCCTGCACGGGGCGGCCGGCGAGACCCGCCCCGTCGGCCAGCCGCTGATCACCATCGCGCCGCTGGACTCCGCCGCCGGCGACGAGCCCGCGGGGCATGCCGCGTACCGGGAGGAGGAGCGCGCCGGCTCCGGCAACGTCCTCATCGGGTACGGCACCGGGCACGGCGGGACGGGCCGCCGGCGGCGCCGCCCGCGTCTCGCGGTCGTCCCGGAACCCGCGTCCCGGGCCCCCGGGCCGCGGCCGGCGGAACCCGTCGCCGCACCGGCGCCCGCACCGGCCGGGCCCGCGCTGGTCATCTCGCCGATCGTCCGGCGGCTGGCCCGCGAGCACGGCATCGACCCGGCCACCCTGCGCGGCACCGGACCGGGCGGGGTGGTCCGCCGCGCCGACGTCGAGGCCGCCCTCGCCGCCCGTACCGCCGCGCCGGCCGCCGGGCCCGCGCCGGATCGGGCCGCGCCGGACGCCGACGACCTGGTCATCCCGCTCACCGGCATCCGCAGGGCGATCGCGGACAAGCTCTCCCGCAGCCGCCGGGAGATCCCCGAGGTGACCGTCTGGGTCGACGTGGACGCCACGGCGCTGGTGGAGACCCGCCGGGCGATCAACGCCGCGACCCCGGACGAGCCGGTGAGCATCCTGGCCCTGCTGGCCCGGATCTGCCTCAGCGGGTTGCGCCGCTTCCCGCAGCTCAACGCCCGCGTCGACACCGAGGGGCAGCGGATCGTCCAGTCGCGCGGGGTGCACCTGGGCATCGCCGCGCAGACCGACCGGGGCCTGGTCGTCCCGGTGCTGCGCGACGCCGAGCGGCTCACCACCCGGGAGCTGGCCGTGGCCCTGGCGGAGGCGACCGCCGCGGCCCGGGCCGGCACCCTGCCGCCGGCCCGCCTCACCGGCGGCACCTTCACCCTCAACAACTACGGGGTGTTCGGCGTCGACGGCTCCACCCCGATCATCAACCACCCGGAGGCGGCGCTGCTCGGGGTGGGGCGGATCGTGGACAAGCCGTGGGTGGTCGACGGCCAGCTCGCCGTGCGCAAGGTGACGCAGCTCAGCCTTACCTTCGACCACCGGGTGTGCGACGGCGGGGTGGCCGGCGGCTTCCTGCGCCACGTCGCCGACTGCGTCGAGCAGCCCGCCCTGCTGGTGGCGAACGTGTGACCCCGGTGTCCGGTCCCGGCGCACCACGGGACCGGACACCGGCACCCCACCCCCGCGAAACGCGCGCGCCACCCCGGCGGCCATTCCCGTCGCCATTGTTCGTAGCTCCCCGATCACGGACAGCGTGGCATTTCCGGGCGCAATTGCGCCGCCGGCCGCGAAACGGTGCCGAGAGCGCCATTCCGCGATTCCGGCCGGCCCGGTACGCGTTTTCCGCCCCCGCCGGGCGGGAAGACGGCGCCGTCGACGAAAGGGGCCGTCGACGGCCGCCCGGGCGGACCCGGCGGCCCGACCGCCGAGGGGAGAGCCGAGTGCCGTTCGTGGGGCTGCCCGACGCCGTCCGGTACCGCCGCCCGGCCGTCGCCGGGGCGCCGCTGCACTGCGACGCGACCCAGTACGGGCTGCGCGGCGACGGGGTGACCAACGACCAGCCGGCGCTGGCCGCCCTGGTGGACCGCCTCGGCGACGGCTACGCCGCCGACGGGCGGGCGCGGGTGATCTACTGCCCGCCGGGCATCTACGCCATCCGGGACGCGGGCACGGTCTGGCGCAGCGGGGTCTCGCTGATCGGGGCCGGCCCCGGCGCCACCCGGTTCCTGCTCAGCAACGAGGGCAACCGCGCCGACCCGACCCCGCTCGCCTTCTGGACCGCGGTCCAGCACGGCGCCGGCCCGGACCGGCACATCGCCGACTGCACCTTCGCCGACTTCGAGATCGACGGTTCCGGCGTGGCCATGGCCGAGTACAGCTACCTCGCCAAGGGGCTCGGCCTCCAGTACGTGGTGCGCGGGTCGTTCCGCAACCTCTACATCCACCACACCGCCGCGACCGGGCTGGGCTGCGACTTCCTCCAGGACTGCCTGATCGAGTCGGTGATCGCGGTCGGCTGCGGCCGGCTGGACAACGGGGAGGAGATGGGCGGCGCGGGCATCGGCGTCGGCATCGGCGGCTGGGGGACGGTGGAGCGCCTCACGATCGCCAACTGCACCACCGTCGGCAACGGCACCAACGGCATCTTCCTGGAGCTGCAGAAGCGCTCCTGGCCGCCGCCGCGCGGCTACCGGATCGTCGGCTGCCACAGCCAGGGCAACCGGTTCGGCATCTCCGACTGGGGTGCCGACGGGCTGATCGTCTCGGCCTGCACCCTCACCGGCAACCTGGAGGCCGGCTTCGACGTCTCCGCCAAGGGGACCTCGGGGGTCGCCGGGCGGGGCGGCCTGCTGACCGACTGCGTCATCGACGGCAACGTCCGCGACGGGATCAGCATGGGCAACACCCCCGGTCCGTACACCGTCCGGGGCAACCGGATCAGCGGCAACGGCGCCCACGGCTACCACCAGCACAACCTGGGGCACGGCTACCAGGGCACGGCGCGGGACGTGGTCATCGAGAGCAACGACGTCTGGGGCAACGGCCTGGACGGCATCCGGATCGACCGGCCGGTGGCCGACGCGGTGCTGCTCAACAACCGCGTCCGCAACAACGGCCGGCAGTGCGCCAGCGCGTGCGGCGGGGGCGGCGAGTCGGTCCGCTACAACGACAAGTCGCTGGTCGACCGGTCGGCGAACTGGCCGGACGACGGCCACCGGGGCAAGGTGCTGCGGGTGGGCAACCGTGTCGCGGTGGTGGCCGCGAACAACGCCACCGAGCTGACCCTCGCCCCGGTCCGCCCGGGCGCCTTCTCCGCCTGGAGCGGGGACACCCCGCCGCCCGGCTGCCCCTACGAGCTGGCGGCGGCGCCGGACTGCCGGGCCGGCATCACCCTCAACGCCGCCGTCGACTCGGCCACGATCCGGGGCAACCGGATCTGGGACAACCACGACGACCGGACGCAGACCCACGGACTGTGGATCACCGAGCGGGGCAGCTGCGTCGACTGCCGGGTGGAGGACAACGACCTGGCCGGCAACGGCGGACCCGCCACCCGGCTGGACACCCCACCGGTGGGCGGTCGCTGGGAACGCAACCACGGCGACCAGGACTGGGACTGAGCGGACGGCCGGCGTCCGGGACGTACGGCGCCCCGGACGATGTTCGTCGCGCTTGCGGCGAAACCACCGGTAATTGCTCCGCCCGCTTTCCGTAAACCGCGTCGGAGGGTGAGTCGGGCCGTACAGAATGTGGCCGAAGGGGGAGTGGAAATGGGGTGCGGAATATGGATCTGAGGCGGCGAATGACCCTGTTCGCGGTGGCCGTCGCGGCCACGCCACTGGCCGTCGGCGGATGCACCGCCGACCGGAAGGCGGAGTCGGCGCGGGAGGCGTCGCCGCCGACGGTCACGCTGTCGCCCGCCGACCGGGCCCGGGAGGTCCCGATCAGCGCCGAGATCGGCACGACCGTGGCCCACGGCCGGGTCACCGCCGTCCGGCTCAGGGACGACAAGGGGACCGAGGTCCGGGGGGAGCCCCGCGAGGACGGGTCGACCTGGGTGCCGAGCGAGCCGCTGGCGAATGGCCGGACGTACACCGCGGAGGTGACGGCGACCGGCGACCGGGGGAAGACCACCACGAGCACGACGACGTTCACCACGATGCGGAAGCCGAACACGCCGCCGATCACCAGCACCCTCTACTTCACCGGCAACCAGACGTACGGCACGGCGATGCCGGTGACGGTGGCGTTCGAGCCGGGCGTGCCGAAGGAGGCCCGGGCGGACGTGCAGAAGCGGCTGTTCGTCAAGACCGACCCGCCGCAGCCGGGCACCTGGTCGTGGCTCGAGGACGGCACGCAGGTGTACTACCGCGCCCCGGACTTCTGGCGGCCCGGTACGAAGATCAGCATCCGGGCCGCGTTGGAGGGGTTGCCCATCGGCAAGAGCCTCATCGGCGACGCCGACCGGAAGGCCACCTCGAAGATCGGCCGTCAGGTCGCCCTCGACATCGACAACGCCAACAAGCAGATGTCGGTGTTCCAGGACGGCAAACTGCTGCGGCGCATCCCGGTCAGCCTGGGCAAGCCGAGCACGCCCAGCTCCAGCGGCAAAATGGTGATCATGGAAAAGCACGACCGGACCACGTTCGACACCCGCGGCGAGCCGGACGGCGGCTACGTCGTGGACGTCGACGACGCCCAGCGGCTGACCTGGGGCGGCGAGTTCATCCACGCGGCGCCGTGGTCGGAGGGGGACCAGGGCTACACCAACGTCTCCCACGGTTGCGCCAACGTCTCCGCCACCGCGGCCGACTGGCTCATGGGGATCACCCAGGTCGGCGACCTCGTCACCGTCAAGGGCACCGAGGTGCAGTTGCAGGCGGGCAACGGCTGGACGGCGTGGAACGTCAGCTGGGACGAGTTCGCCAAGGGCAGCGCCCTGCCGGTCCCGGCGGGCCTGCGCCCGGCCCCGGCCGCGGTGCCGCACCCGGGCGCGGTCGCCGGGGGCAGCGCGCCCGCGCCGGCGCCCTCGGCCAGCGGCGGCTGATCAGGGGAGGAACGACCGCCGGCCGGCCCGTCACCCACGCGGTGGCGGGCCGGCCGGCGCCGGCCCTCCGGGTGGCTCAGGGTCGGACCCTGGGTGTACCCGGAGTCACCCCCGAGGAGGGCGGAAATGTCGGTGGGGGCGGCTAGTTACTAGATTCTTGGTCATGCAGGAGGGCAACGACCGGTTCCACGTGCAGGTCGTCGTGGACGACCACGCGGTGCAGATGCGGGCGAGCGGCGAGATCGACATCGCCACCGTCGGCGCGCTCCGCTCGGCGCTCTGGGCCGCGCCGTCCCGGCCGCTGCTGCGGCTCGACCTCTCCGGCGTCCGGCTGCTCTCCACCGCCGGCGTCCGGGCCCTGGTCGCCGCCCACCGCCGCATCCGCGCCCGCGGCGGCGTGCTGGTGCTGGTCGACCCGGCGCCCACGGTCGCCCGTGTGCTGCGCGTGACGGGCCTGCACCGGGTCATCCCGATCCACCAGGGCGCCCCGGTCGGGTCGCTGTCGCTCGTCGCGCCGGGCGGGTCGCTCGTCGCGCCGTCGCTCGCCTGCCCGCTGGGGTCGCTCGTGCCGCCGGCGCAGCCGTCCGCCGCGCCGGTGCTGGCCTGCGCCTGATCCCCCGGCCGGCGCGCGGTCGAGCCGCCCGCCGGAGTCCGGTCGAGCGCCGGTGACGGGGTCGCCGGAACGTGCCGACGACCCCGTCCCCACTAGCGGACGCCGAGCAGGTCGACGACGAAGACGAGCGTCTCGCCCGGCTTGATGACGCCGCCCGCGCCCCGGCTGCCGTACCCGAGGTGCGGCGGAATGGTCAGCTTGCGCCGGCCGCCGACCCGCATGCCCACGACGCCCTGGTCCCAGCCGGCGATGACGCGGCCCCCACCGAGCGGGAACTCGAACGCCTCGCCCCGGTTCCAGGAGGCGTCGAACTCCCGGCCGGTCGAGTGGGCGACCCCGACGTAGTGGACGGTGGCGCGCTGGCCGGCGCTGGCCTCCGGGCCCTCGCCGACGGTGATGTCCTCGATGACGAGATCGGCGGGCGGCGCGCCCTCGATCGGGCCAACCTCAGGCTTGTCCATGCCGTACGCCTCCTGCTCGGTGTCTCCGGTGTGGTCACCGTCGATCCTGCCGGATCGTGATCCATCGATCCCCGGCGGTCCCGCCCGCCGCCGTCGCCCGCCAGCGGCGGCCGGCGCGCGCAGCGACAGCGGGCAGATGCCGGCCACCCCCAGCACGTGACGGCGGGGCGCCACCGGGTGCGGTGGCGCCCCGCCGTGGGGATGCGGATCGGGTCATCGCAGCCAGGGGAACCGCCGGACGATCGGCAGCCGCTTCCAGGCCCGGCCGAGGCCGAGGGTCTCACCGGCGTCGGTGAGGGCTAGCACCGCCAGCACCGCGGCGTAGACGAGGTGGTCGTCCATGAAGGGGTTGTTCGCCGGGGGAAGGACGGCGGTCCACATCATCACCAGCAGCAGGCCACCGGCGACGGCGGCGATCCGCGTGCCGACGCCGAGCAGCAGGGCCGCCCCGATCCCGGCCAGGCCGGTCATGAACAGCCAGTCCGCCCAGGCCGCGCCGGCGATGCCGTGGTAGAGGCCCTCGAACGGGCCGGCGGTGCCGAAGGCGAGGAATCCCTTGGTCGGGCTGCCCCCGTTGATCCAGGCGTTCTTCGCCGCGGTCTCGTGGCCGAGGCCGAACGCCTTGTCGAGGAAGGCCCAGAGGAAGGTCCAGCCCAGGGCGATGCGGACGCCCGCGAGGACGTACCGGGTGGCCCGCCCCCGGCGGGTCTCGGGCCCGGCCGCCGGGGTCGGCGTCCCGGCGGTGTCCCGGGGGGTCTCGGTCCTGGCCGTCGGTGCGGTGGTCCCGGCGGTGGTCCGCTCGATCGTCGCGGTCATGGTCTCCACGTCCCTTCCTGTGCCTCGCACCGCGCTTCCCGGTGACATCTTCATTGGACCCCCGTCACCGGCGTCCCGGTCAGGGCCGATGGGTCCGCTTCGGGTCGGGACCTTCGACCCGATCCACCCGGTCCGATCGACCCGGGGCGATGGGCGGCGCAGCTGTCAGGCGGGGTGGACCACGGGCCGGGCCAGCTGCGCGGCGAGCAGCGCGGGCGCCTCGGCCAGGGACGGGCCGTACCAGGTGAGATGCCGGCCGGAGACCAGGGCACACGGCGTGCCGGGGAAGGCCTCCGGGCCGTCGTCGGCGGTGAACCGGTACGGCTCGTCGGGCACGACCGCCGGGCGGGCCTCCGCCGGCGTCGGCGCCGCCCAGGCCCGCCGGGCCGCCCGCAGCCAGCCCGGTTCCCCGGGTACGCCGAGCGCGGCGAGCAGTTCGGCCAGCTCCCGCAGCGCCTGCGGCACCGTACGGGGATAGGTGACGAGCACCGGCACCCCGGCCGCCCCACCCGCACGGCGACCACCCTACGGTCCGGTCGGCGCCTCGGCCGACTCCGGGGCCAGCCGGGCCACGGGCACGCCCTCCCGGGCGGCCCACGCGACGGCGTGCCGGACGTCGGCCACGGGCAGCGGCCGCCGGGTGGTCACCGTGACCGCCGCGTGCACCGCGAAGGCGACGAACGGGTACGACTGGGCCAGCCCGGCGACCGCCTCGTGCACCTGGCCGGCCACCGCCACCGCCTGCTCCTCGGTCAGCGACGGCAGGATCAGCAGGTACTCCTGGTCCGTCAGGCGCACCGCCCGGTCGACCGGGCGCAGCGGGGCGGTGACCGCGCGGATCAGCGCCTGCGCCTCCCGGCCGGTGGTGCGCCGCCCCAACCGCTCCGGCACGCCGGGCGGCTCGTCGACCCGTACGCCCACCAACGCCACCGGCAGGGTGCCCGAGGCGGTGACCCCGTCCGCGTCCGTCCACCGCCGCATCCCCGGCTCGTCCAGCAGCGTCGGGCCGCCCTTGGCGGTCACCGCCCCGCCGTCCGGGCCCGTCGCCCGGCGCGCCCGCACGGCCCGCTCCGCGCGGGAGAACACCAGCCGCAGCGCCGCCTCGCCGCGCGTCTCGCCGGGCGTGGCGGGCAGGTCGCGTACCCGGAGCAGGACGTCGTCCACGGCGGCGCGGACCGGCGCGGGCAGCCGCTCGGCGAGCCGCTCGCGCAGCCGCAGCGCCTCGTGCAGTGCCTCGTCCCGGCGGAACGCCCACCGCCCCTCGAAGAGCCGGCCCGACTCCAGCGTGGCGGCGGGCTCGACCTCCGCCCGGTCGTACGCGACCAGGGCCGCGCCGAACCGGGGGGTCAGCGCGATCACGCTCCACTCCCGGGCCAGGTCCTCGGAATCGCCCAGGGCCACCCCGCACAGCCCGGCGGGCAGCGCCTCGAGACGCTGCCCCGCCACGCCCACCACGGTCACCGCGGCCGTCGCGGCGATCCGCGCCCAGACCGGCAGCTCCCGCTCCAGGTACGGCATTCGCTGGAACAGCGCCATGACCAGCAGCGGGCCGTCCTCGGCGGTGGCCAGTGCGGCCTGCTCGATGGCGTGGGAGACAGCGACGAGGCTGCGCTTGGTCAACAGTTCCGGGGCCGGTCCACTGTGCACCCGCTGAGCCTAGAGAACCCGGTCGCCGGGCGCGCGGGCCGCCCGGGTACCCGTGACGCGGGCCGCCCGCGCCGGGGCGGGTTTCCGGCGGCCTAGACTCGGGCCGGTCGACGGCGACGGATGGAACAGGCGGATGACGAGCACCGGTAGTGACCACGGCTCCCTGCTACGCCCGCTCGTGGCGTCGACCGACCGCGGGCCGCTGCTCGCCCGTGGCGGCCAGCTGGTGTACGGCGCGCGGCGGCTGGTGGAACTGCTGCACGGCCGCCCGCCCGGCGTCACCGGTCACCAGTGGAACTCGGCCGGCCGGGAGTCGTTCGACTTCGTGATCTGCGCCGGCGACACCGGGCACCCGCTGTTCGCCGTGGAGATCGGGCCCCCGGCGGCGGCCGACCCTGCGGCGGGGCGTGGTGAGCGGATGAAGAACGCGCTCTGCGCGGCGGTGGGCCTGGCGGTGCTGCGGATCGTCTCGCCCACCCTGCGCGCCGCCGACGATGGCCGTCGCCTCGTCGAGTACGTCATCGACGCCCGCGGCTACGCCGATGCCGTCGGGCCCGAGCCGGAGCACGAGGACCTGGGCGAGGCCGCCCCGGTCGCGTTCAGGGACATCGTCGGCCGGCTGCCCGACGGCCGCAGCGGGCACGTCAACGACCTCGGCGCGCTCGCCCGGGCCGCCGCGCTGGAGGCGTACGTGGCCCGGCGGCTGGCCGACCCGATCGTCCGGGGCCTGCACGTCCGCTGGACGGACGGGCCGGCCGAGGGGTGGAGCTGGGTGGAGGTGTCCCCCGGCCGCTGCCTGGTGGAGCGGGTCGAGGTGTGGGAGCACCGCTTCTCCTGCGGCGTGGCCCCGGGCCGGCTCGCCGAGGACCTGGCCGCCGCGGCCGTCGGCGAGCGGCTGCGCGCCCTGGACGCCGCCGCGTCCGACCTCCTGCCCCGGGAGCAGCTCGACCGGGACATCCGGCGGCTGCGGGAAAGGGGCGAGGAGATGCGGGACGGCTTCGGCTTCGCCCATCTCTGCGCCGACTGATTTCGGCCGCCCCATCCGGCGGTCCGCACCGTCTTCCGTCCCGCCGCTTCCCCGGTCCAGGTTGGACCTTCTCCCGCGCCGCTTCGCGCTTCGGGGGAACGGACAGGACCTTCCCGACCATGCCCGCCCGGGGCGGCCGACGGTGCGGTAATGGCATCGTCGACCGTCGACGTGCGACGTTGCGGCCGCACTGGTCATGGTCGATGTATCCCGCCGGGATGCCGGCCGCCCGGGCCATGAGTCGACGACCGGATCGGGCCGGGCGGCAATTCGATGGACAGGATCCACGCGGACGTGTCCGGCCGCCCGGCGGCGCGCGTGGCCGGTGCCGGATCGCTCCGCGTCCCAATGCCGGCGCGGGCGAACGGACGTCAGCCTTCGACGCGGTGTGCGATCCGGGTGAGTCGAGCCGGCGGCGACGTCACGAGGCGCGAAAGCCGGGGCCGCCCGGGGATCGAACCCCCGGACGGCCCCGCACCGTTTCCAAGCCCGCCGGCCCGCATCTGCCGTGGAATTTGCGTCGGGCGAAAAGCCCAGGTCGGCCGGTCTCCGGCGCGACCTCGGCGTGCCCGACCGCTGATCCGCGGAGCGGATCAGCGGTTCTTGTAGGCCTCCACGACCGAGACCGGGATCCGCCCGCGGTCGGAAATCTCGTACCCGTTCTTGGCTGCCCATTCCCGGATGGCGCGGTTCTGCTCGCGGTCCATTCCGGAGACGGCGGGCCGGCCGACGCGGCGGCTGGCCCGGCCGGTGTCGACCGGTCCCCGACCGATGCGTCGGCCAGCGTTGATGAAGGGGTCGAGTGCCTTGCGCAGGGTGCCGGCGTTCTCGTCGGAGACATCGATGGTGTACGCAACGCCATCGAGGCTGAACTCGACGGTCCGATCCGCCTGCCCGCCGTCGAGGTCGTCCGTCAGAACGGTGATTACTTTCCGGGCCATTGTCAATTACTCCTTGTGTGGGGCGGGGTGTGGTAAGAGTTTGACGTATGCCCCGCCAAATCCGCAAGAATATGCCCGCCTGTAATCGGCGCGTCGCGTTAACCACCGCCGATTCCCGCGCCTGTGGTGGAAATTGCCAGTCTCGCGCGTGGCCTTCCGGCGGTCCCGTCCGGTTGCCGCTGAGTGTCGTGGATCACATTGGGGAAGAAGGGCGGCGCTCCGGGACTTGAGCCTGACACGCTCAACCCAACGCGATAGCAGGTGTTCGATGGCTACTCTTCCGGTACTTCCACTGACCGACGCCGTCCTGCTGCCCGGCATGGTCATCCCGGTGACCCTCGACCCGACCACCCAGGCCGCGGTCGACGCGGCTCGCGTCACCGGCGACAAGAAGCTTCTCGCCGTGCCCCGCATCGACGGCGAGTACGGCCCCGTCGGGGTCGTCGCCACGATCGAGAAGGTGGGCCGACTGCCCAGCGGCGAACCCGCCGCCGTCGTCCGCGGCCTGTCCCGGGCCCGGATCGGCTCCGGCGTGCCCGGCCCCGGCGCCGCCCTCTGGGTCGAGGCGACCCAACTGCACGAACCCGCCCCCACCGGCCGGGCCCGGGAACTCGCCCGCGAGTACCGCGCCCTGACGACCTCCCTGCTGCAACAGCGCGGCGCCTGGCAGGTCATCGACGCCATGGAGCGGATGACCGACCTGTCCGAGCTGGCCGACGCCGCCGGCTACGCGCCCTGGCTCAGCCTCGCGCAGAAGACCGAACTGCTCGCCGCGCCCGACGTCACCGCCCGCCTCGAGCTGCTGGTCGGCTGGGTGAAGGACCACCTGGCCGAGCAGGAGGTCACCGAGCGGATCAACACCGACGTCCGGGAGGGGCTGGAGAAGTCCCAGCGCGAGTTCCTGCTCCGCCAGCAGCTCGCCGCGATCCGCAAGGAACTCGGCGAGGACGAGCCGGACGGCTCCGCCGACTACCGGGCCCGGGTCGAGGCCGCCGAGCTGCCGGAGAAGGTCCGCGAGGCGGCACTGCGGGAGGTCGGCAAGCTGGAGCGGGCCAGCGACGCCTCCCCGGAGGCGGGCTGGATCCGTACCTGGCTCGACACGGTGCTGGAGATGCCGTGGACGACGCGTACCGAGGACAACACCGACCTCGACGCGGCCCGCGCGGTGCTCGACGCCGACCACGCGGGCCTGGCCGACGTGAAGGACCGCATCCTGGAGTACCTCGCGGTGCGCAACCGGCGCGCCGAGCGCAACCTCGGCGTGGTCGGCGGGCGCGGCTCGGGCGCGGTGCTCGCCCTCGCCGGGCCGCCCGGCGTCGGCAAGACCAGCCTCGGCGAGTCGGTCGCCCGGGCGCTCGGGCGCACCTTCGTCCGGGTGTCGCTCGGCGGCGTCCGCGACGAGGCGGAGATCCGCGGCCACCGGCGCACGTACGTCGGCGCGCTGCCCGGCCGGATCGTCCGGGCGCTGCGCGAGGCCGGCTCGATGAACCCGGTCGTGCTCCTCGACGAGGTGGACAAGCTGGCCGTCGGCTACGCCGGCGACCCGGCCGCCGCCCTGCTGGAGGTGCTCGACCCGGCGCAGAACCACACCTTCCGGGACCACTACCTGGAGGTCGACCTCGACCTGTCCGACGTGCTGTTCCTGGCCACCGCCAACGTGGTCGAGACCATCCCCGGCCCGCTGCTGGACCGGATGGAGCTGGTCACCCTCGACGGCTACACCGAGGACGAGAAGGTCGCCATCGCCCGCGACCACCTGCTGCCGCGGCAGCGGGAGCGGGCCGGGCTGACCGCCGACGAGGTGACGGTCGGCGACGAGGCGCTCGCCCGGATCGCGGGGGAGTACACCCGGGAGGCCGGCGTCCGGCAGTTGGAGCGGGCCCTGGCGAAGATCATGCGCAAGGTCGCGGTCGCCCTGGCGTCCGACCCGAACCCGATCCGCGTGGACACCGACAACCTGGCCCGCTACCTGGGCCGACCGAAGTTCACCCCGGAGTCGGCGGAGCGGACCGCGGTGCCCGGCGTGGCCACCGGCCTCGCCGTCACCGGCGCCGGCGGCGACGTGCTGTTCATCGAGGCGACCAGCATGGAGGGCGAGCCGGGGCTGACCCTGACCGGCCAGCTCGGCGACGTGATGAAGGAGTCCGGGCACATCGCGTGGTCGTACCTGCGCTCCAACGGGCGGCGGCTCGGGCTGGACCCGAACGCCCTCGCGGGCCGGCGGATCCACCTGCACGTCCCGGCGGGCGCGGTGCCCAAGGACGGCCCCAGCGCCGGCATCACCATGGTCACCGCGCTGGCGTCGCTGGCCAGCGGCCGACCGGTACGCCCCGAGTTCGGGATGACCGGCGAGGTGACCCTCTCCGGGCGGGTGCTGCCCGTCGGCGGGGTGAAGCAGAAGCTGCTCGCCGCCCACCGCGCCGGCCTGACCGAGGTGATCATCCCGGCGCGCAACGAGCCGGACCTGGACGACCTGCCGGCCGAGGTGCGGGAGGCGCTGACCATCCACACCCTCGCCGACGTCGCCGACGTGCTCGCCCTGGCGCTGCGTCCGGCCGACGTCGACGCGGAGGCACTCGACGCGCCGGCGCTCACCGCGCCGTGACTCCAGCCGCTGTCAGGTGGCAGGCCTTACCCGCCGGGGTCGACGGGTGGGAGCCGGGGTCCGTCACCGGTCCCACCCGCCTCCCACCCGTCGACCGGCGCGTCAGGAACGCTGGCGACGCCGGTCACCGCCGTCGAACCGCCGGTCACCGCCGTCGAACCGCCGGTCCCGGCCGTCGAAGCGGCGGCCCGGGTCGCCGCCGCCGTCGCCATCACGGTCGCGGCGCACCGTCGCCTTGCGGCCCTTGATGGTGCTGTTGCGCAGGCCGGCGATCACCTCGTCGGCCAGGCCGACCGGCACCTCCACCAGGGAGAACCGGTCGGCGATCTCGATCGAGCCGATGTCCCGCCCGCTGACCCGGGTCTCCCCGGTGATCGCCCCGACCAGGTCCTGCGGGCGTACGCCGGCGCGTCGTCCCAGCCCCACGAACACCTGCGTCGTACCAGCGCGGCCTCGGGCCGGACGCCGTTCGCGCGCCTCGTACCCGGGACGGGGCTCCCGGGGCGGGCGCACCGCGACCTGCGGGATCTCCTCTTCCTCCTCGGCGGCACCGGGCAGGGTGGCCTCGTGCGCCAGCTTCACCGCCGCGAGCGCGACCTCCACCATGTCGAACTCGTCCGACAGCGACTCGACGATCACCCGGTACGGCTCCAGGTCGTCCTCCAGCAGGCTCTCGCGCAGTGCCGCCTGGGTCAGCTCCAGCCGCCTGGTCCGCAGGTCGGCCACGGTGGGGATCTTGTCGACGTCGATCCGCTGCCCGGTCACCCGTTCGATGGTCTTGAGCATCCGGTGCTCGCGCGGCTCGGCGAGGGTGATCGCCACCCCCTCGCGCCCGGCCCGGCCCACCCGACCGATCCGGTGCACGTACGACTCGGGGGCCGACGGCACGTCGTAGTTGACCACGTGGGTGAGCTGCTCCACGTCCAGCCCCCGGGCGGCCACGTCGGTGGCCACCAGCAGGTCGGCCGTGCCGGCGCGCAGCCGTCCCATCACCCGGTCCCGCTGCTCCTGGCTCATCCCGCCGTGCAGCGCCTCGGCCCGGTACCCGCGCCCGTTCATCGTCTCGGTGAGCCGGTCCACCTCCTCCCGGCTGCGGCAGAAGACGATCGCGGCGGTCGGGGACTCCACGTCGAGCACCCGGCCCAGCGCCGCCGGCTTGTGCGCCCGCGCGACGA
This sequence comes from Micromonospora sp. NPDC048830, assembly GCF_043198215.1. Lineage (NCBI taxonomy): Bacteria > Bacillati > Actinomycetota > Actinomycetes > Micromonosporales > Micromonosporaceae > Micromonospora > Micromonospora sp. NPDC048830. The sequence continues at coordinate 160,015 of NZ_JBICUP010000010.1, read as the reverse complement.
TGTACGCGCTCTGGCGCACCCGCGGCGCCTCCCCGGCCACCGGCTGTTCCCGCTCGATCTGGATGCGCACCGGGTCGGTCAGGTGCTGCCGGGCCATCCCGTCGATACGCGCCGGCATCGTCGCCGAGAACAGCACGGTCTGCCGCTGCTGCGGGGCGTGCTCCAGGATCGCCTCGATGTCCTCGGCGAAGCCCATGTCGAGCATCTCGTCGGCCTCGTCGAGCACCACCGTGGTCAACTCGCCCAGCCGCAGCGTGCCCCGGGCGATGTGGTCCAGCGCCCGCCCCGGGGTGGCCACCACCACGTCGACCCCGGCGTCGAGGGCGCGCAGTTGCCGGCCGATCGGCTGGCCGCCGTAGATCGGCAGCACCCGGGTGCCCAGGTCCTTGCCGTACCGGTGGAACGCCTCCGAGACCTGCACCGCGAGTTCCCGGGTGGGCACCAGCACCAGCGCCACCGGGTCACCGCCGGGCCGCTCGTCCGGCATCCGCTGCAGCAGCGGCAGCGCGAACGCGGCCGTCTTGCCCGTGCCGGTGGCCGCCTGGCCCAGCAGATCCTGGCCGGCCAGCAGGGGCGGGATCGCCTCCCGCTGGATCGGCGTCGGCTCCTCGTAGCCGAGCGTGGCCAGGGCGTGCAGCAGTTCGGCGCGCAGACCGAGGTCCGCGAAAGCGCCCGCGTCGTCGGGGTCGCCGGGGGTGGTGGGGTCGGTCGGTGTCGGTGCGGAACTCATGCCACAAGCCTTTCATCACGGCCCCGACGCCGCTTCGGCGACCGGCACAACCCGTCGGGGACGGCGCCCCGGACGCCGTCCGGCGCGTTCGTGGTCGCGCGCGGGCATGACGGGACTGCCCGAACGGTCAGACCGATGGCCGGATGAGGGCAGCTCCCACGACCGGGGGCTGCGGGAACGCCCCGGCTCGGTGGAACTGGGAGAGGACCTCTTCCCGCCGGGAATCGAGGCCCGGGCGGACGGCCGGGGTGCCGCACCCACCCCGGCCGTCCAGCTCCTCATCAGCTGCCGGCTCCTCATCAGCTGCCGGCGTAGAAGCGCACGTAGTCGAACTCCGCCGTCACCGCCGGCTGGGCGCCGCCGTGCGCGACCAGCCCGATCCGGGGCGTGGTGTCGGCCGGGAACGTCCACACCCCGCCCCAGGTCCAGTTCGTGCCGTCCCGGCTGGAGCCGGCCCGGAACTCGTGCTCCCCGGTGACCGGGTCGACCCGGTGGGCCAGCCGCAGCCAGGTGGTGGTCGCCGGGGCGCCGACGATGTTGCCCCCGTACACCGGCCGGCCGGCGAAGGGCAGCTCGTAGCCGTACTCGACCTGCCGGGTGTTCCAGATGGCCACCTGGGTAAGTCGGGCGAACCGGTCGTCGTCGACGTACGCGACGAGCCCGGCCTGCTGGTAGTTGCGGACGGACTCCTCGCCGAGGTCGAGGCTCACCCTGGTCTCGACCACGTAGTCGCCGGCCGGGGCGTCCCGCAGCAGCACACCGGCGGAGTTGCCGGTGCCGACCAGGTCGCCCGCCTGCACCGGCCAGCGCAGCGCGCCGCCGGAGACGCCGGCCGACGGGGCGGGCCGGACCCACCGCCACGCCGGGCCGAGGCCGCCGTCGAACTCGTCCGACCACTGCGGCAGGGGCGCTCCGGCGCGCGGCGCCGCGACCGCCCGGGGGACCGGCCGGTGCAGCCGGGCCGCGCTGACGTTGTCGAACTCCGCGTCGCCGCCGGCCGCGGTCAGGGTGAGCGGGCCGGCCGCCGGCCCCGCCAGCCGCAGCGACACCACCGCCTCCTGGTCGCCGAGCCGGGCCGGGCTCAGCTCGGCCACCAGGTCGCGTCCGCGTACCTCGACGGCCAGGTTGTGCCGGTCGCCGGCGGCGAATCCGGCGGGCAGCGCGGCGGTGGCCACCCGGTCGCCCTGCCCGGCGACCAGCCGGCTGGTCGAGACGTCCACCCGCACCGAGGCGTCCCCGAGGGTGAGGCCGGCCGAGGTCGCACCGGGCAGCCGCAGGTCGGCCTCCGCCCGGACGTCGCCGCCGGTCACCGCGCGGCTGGTCAGCGCGCCCGAGCCGACGAGCCGCCCGTCGGTGACCCGCCAGGCGCCGGCGGCGTCGCGCCAGCGGGCGAGCCCGGGGGCGTCGAAGCGCTCGTCGAGCCGGGCGGTGGTCACCGGCGCGGGCCGGGCGCCGTCCGACGGGCCGGCGCCGGCGTTGACGGCCGGCCAACCGTCGATCCAGTCCAGCCGGTCGAGCAGCATCGGCCGCTCGTTGATGCCGAACGGCTCGTCCAGGTACGGGTCGGCCCGGTCGATGGCGTGGTAGACGATCCAGTCCTGGCCGGACAGGTCGGTGAGGAAGCCGTTGTGGCCGGCGCCGATCCAGCGGTTGCCGTTCTGCGTGAGCACCGGCGTCCCGCCGGCCCGGGAGGCGTCCAGCCGCAGCCCGTCCCGGTCGACGAAGGGGCCGCGCGGGCCGCGGGAGCGGCCGACGTGGACGGAGTAGCCGGTCGCCGGGCCGGCGCAGCAGTTGGCGGTCGAGGCGAACAGGTAGTACCAGCCGTCGCGGCGCAGCACGTAGCTGCCCTCGAACTTGTTGTCGATCGCGACGAGGGTCGGCTCGCCGACCGTCCGCAGCCCGTCGGCGGACAGTTCGGTGACCGAGATGCCGCCGTAGTAGCTGCCGTAGTACAGGTACTGCCGGCCGTCGACGTCGGTGAACTGGCTGGGGTCGAAGGTCCAGAGCCAGCCGCCGCCCCCGCCGGGCCGCGGCGCCACCACCGGGTCGGGGGCGAAGGTCCAGGGGCCGGTGGGGGTGGGTGCGGTGGCCGCGCCGATGGCGGAGTCGCCGTCGGGGGAGACGGTGGTGTCGGTGACGGTCACGTACATGACGTACCGGCCGGCGACGTAGCGCACGTCGGGGGCCCAGAACCCGGCGCCCTCGGCCGCGTACGGCGGGCGCTGGTCGGGGCCGAACGCGTCGCCGACGTAGGTCCAGTCGACCAGGTCGGCCGAGCGGGCGACCGGCACCCGGTGGAACCGGTGCTCGCCCTCGTGCAGCGGGTCGGTGGTGCCGTAGGCGTACCAGAGGCCGTCGGCGCCCCGGACGACGACCGGGTCGGCGAAGGTGTCGGCGAAGCCGGCCGAGACCGGGTTGTGGTAGCGGGTGGCGGCGTCGGGACGGGCGGCGGCGGGCGCGGCTGCCGTCGCCGCCAGGAGGAGACCGAGGACGGCGGCGAGCGCGCCGCCGCGGCGGTGGTGTCGCATCGGACCTGCCTTGGGGGTTGGGGCGGTGTGTTGCGGATCACTGCGGCGTTCCGGTCGTTTCTACAACGTTAAATACAACGTTGTAAAGTCGCCCGGTCGGCGCCCGTACGCCGATCGCCCTTGGCCCCCGCCCCGATCGCCGGGCCCGGCCGAAGGCCCGTTCGCCCCGATCGCCCGCCCGCCTCGCCGGGCTCGGCCGACGGTTACGGTGCGGTGGTGACCGACGACCGGGAAGTGCCAGCCCCGACGACCGACACCGCCGCCCGTGGCCACGCCGAGCGGTGCGCGGCCTTCCGCGCGCTGCACGTGCCCGGCCGGCCGCTGCTGCTGCCCAACGCCTGGGACCATGCCTCGGCGGCGGCGCTCGCCGCCCGGGGCCATCCGGCGGTCGGCACCACCAGCCTCGGCGTCGCCGCGGCCGCCGGCCTTCCCGACGGGGTGGGCGCGACCCGTGAGGAGACCCTCGGGCTGGCCCGGCTGCTGCGCGACGTGCCGGTGCTGCTCACCGTCGACGTGGAGGGCGGCTTCGACGACGATCCGGCGCAGGTGGCGGCGTACGTCGCCGAGTTGGCCGGCGTCGGCGTGGTCGGCGTCAACCTGGAGGACGGGCGAGCCGACGGCGGCCTGGCCGACCCGGCGCTGGTCGCGGCCACGATCCGGGCGGTGAAGGTCGCCGTGCCCGCGCTGTTCGTCAACGCCCGCACCGACGCCTGGTGGCTCGGTGTGCCGGAGCCGCTGCCCGAGGCGCTGCGCCGCGCGCGGACCTTCCGCGAGGCGGGCGCGGACGGGATCTTCGTGCCCGGGGTGCCGGATCCGGAGACCGTGGGACTGCTGGCGGCCGAGGTCGGGGCGCCGCTCAACGTGCTGTACCGGCCGGGCGGCCCCGGGCTGGCCGAGCTGGGGCGGCTCGGGGTGGCCCGGGTCAGCACCGGCTCGCTGCCGTACCGGGCCGCGCTGGGCGCCGCGCTCGCCGTCGTCGACGCCGTGGCCGCGGGCGACGCCGGGGCCGGATCAGCGGCGCCCTCGTACGCGGAGGTGCAGGGCCTGGCCGTGCGGTAGTTCGTCCCCGGGCGCGTGCGACGAGGCGCTCGACGCCCTTCCGGGGCTGATAGGAGGATTATTCGGACTCTCTCCACTCGTGCCGATTACGGTGTGTTTCAGGTCGCCCACGCCGAGTCGCACCGGGAGAGAGGACCCGACCATGCGAGTGCCCAGCCGAAGCCCCGGCCAGCCACCCGGTACGCCCCTCGCCTCCGCCGCGCCGACGCACCGGCTGCCCGCGGAGGGCGCCCCGCAGCCGACCCCGCCCGCCACCCCGGACCTGGACGCCTACCGGGCCGCCGTCATGGACCTGCTGGTCGAGGTCAACGCCCTCGCCGATGCGGCGTCCACCACGGCGCGGCAGGTGCTGCTCGACGAGCGGCTGCGGGAGCCGGCGATCGCCGCGGTCCTCGAGGCCACGCCGCAGGGGCTGGTCGGGGCCCGGGAGACGCTGCTGCTGGAGATGGCCCGCTACCGGCCGAACCCGCGCAGCTCCGCGGGGAACCTGACCGCCCTGGTCCGCATCTACCTGCTCTCCCGCATCGACGTGATGTGGTGGCGCGACGCCCCCGCCTACCGCACCGACGCCCAGCTCCACGCCAGCCCGGACCTGGTCGACCTGGAATGGCTGCGCCGCCGCGACCTGCTCCGGTTCCGCTACCAGGAGCAGCCCACGACGCTGCTCGGGCGCGGCGTACGGGCGGCGCGCCGACAGTTGCTGCCGGACGCCCGGCCGCGCACCGCCGGGCTGCGGTTCCGGCGCGCCCGGCGGGAGGTCGTCGGCCTGCTCAACGACATCGGCCGCGAGTTCGCCCGGCTCACCCCGCCCGCCGCCCCGCCGCTGTGGGTCACCAGCCTGGTCCGCAGCACCGAGTACCAGTACCAGCTACGCCGCCTCGGGTACGCGGCGATGCTGCCCAGCGCCCACTGCCTCGGCTACGCCGTCGACGTGGAACTGGCCTGGTTCGAGCGGTTCGGCGTCCGGGACACCCTGGCCGACCTGCTGCTGGCCCGCCAGCGCGCGGGCGAGGTCAACGTGGTCGACGAGGGCCAGGCGTGGCACCTGTGCCTGTCGCCCGCCGCCCGCCCCCGGTTCCGCCGGGCGTACGAAGCCGAGATGGGGGCCTGACCCGTGTGCGGCATCGCCCTGAGCGTCGGCCCCGAGGCCGACCCCGCCACCTTCCGCCGGATGCTGGCCGCCCTCGCCCCGCGGGGCGAGGTGACCGAGACCCGCCAGGAGGCCGGGCTGCTGGCCGGCACCCGCCGGCTGCGCGTCGTCGACCGGGAGCGGGCCGTGCAGCCCTGGATCTCCGCCGACGCGCGGTTCGTGCTCTGCTACAACGGCGAGGTCTTCAACCACGGCGACCTGCGCGCCGAGCTGACCCGCCTCGGTCACGCGTTCCGCACCGACAGCGACACGGAGGTCGTGCTCGCCGCGTTCCTGGCCTGGGGCGAGGACGCCGTGACCCGGCTGCGCGGCGAGTACGCCTTCACGGTGGTCGAGCGGGTCACCGGGCGAACCTATCTCGCCCGCGACCCGCTCGGGGTCAAGCCGCTGTACTGGTGTCGGGTGCCCGGCTGCCTACAGGTGGCCAGCGAGGTCAAGGCGCTGGTCGGGTACGGCGTGCCGATCGGCGAGGTGCCGCCGGGGCACCACGGCTGGGCCGAGCCGGAGGGCCCGCTCCAGCTGCACCCGTACGTCGACCTGCTCACCCTCGGCGAGGGACTGCCCACGGTGGACGACCCGGACGAGGCCGCCCTGCTCGTCTGACGGCACGAAGGTCGCCGCGCCGAGGTTTCTGCGCCGGGCGGCGCGGAAGCTGCGCCGGCTGCAGCAGGATCTGTCCCGGAAGCAGCGGGGCAGCAACAACCGGAAGAAAGCCGTCGTGAAGGTCGCCCGCGCGCACGCGAGGGTGGCCGACACACGGCGGGACTGGCTGCACAAACTGTCGACCACGATCATCCGCGACAGCCAAGCGGTGTACGTGGAGGACCTCGCGGTGGCCGGTCTCGCCCGCACCAAACTCGCCAAGTCCGTGCACGACGCGGGCTGGGCGACGTTCGTCGCGATGTTGGAGTACAAGGCCACCCGGTACGGTCGCACCTTCGCCCGGGTGGACCGCTGGCTGCCGTCTACCCGCATGTGTTCGACCTGCGGGCGTGTCGGTGACAAGCTGGCGTTGAACATCCGGTCATGGGCCTGTCCGTGTGGCGGTGTCCATGACCGGGACGTCAACGCCGCCAGGAACATCAGGGCCGCTGGACGGGCGGACCTCAACGACCGTGGAGCGCGGGTAAGACCGGCACCCATGCCGGCGCAGCGCGGTGAAGCGGTAACCCACCGGACGCTCACGCCCTCCGGGGTGTAGCAGGCCGGAATCCCCGCCATTCATGGCGGGGAGGACGTCAACACCTGCTCGAACCGGTCCGCCGCGACTTCGACAGCGTGCTCGCCCGCTGCGGCAACGACCTGGACCGGGCCATCGCCGACGGCCTGGCCCGACCCGACTACACCCCGCTGGAGCACGCCCGGGACATGGTCGGCGCGGCGCGGTGGAACGCCGCCCCGATCGTCCGCCGGCTGGTCGGGCCGCGCGGCACCCGCCGCACCCCGGTCGGCTGACCCGGCCGCAGCCGGCTGACACCGCCGACCGGCGTGACGGTGCCCGGGCCGGGTACAGAGTGGCGCATGGCGGAACTGGACGCGATGGTGGTCGGGCAGGTGGCGCGGGACCTGGTCCTGCTGGTGGACGAGGTGCCGGGGCCCGCCGGCACGGCGCCCGCGCGCCGACGGCGGGAACTGCTCGGCGGCAAGGGCGCCAACCAGGCGGTCGGCCTGGCCCAGCTCGGCGCGCGGCCCGGCCTGCTCGGGGTCGTCGGCGACGACGACATCGCCGAGCGCCTGCTGGACCGGGCCCGCGCCGACGGCGTCGACGTGCGGGCGGTGCTGCGCCGCGCCGACACCCCGACCGGCCTGATCCTCGACCTCGTGGACGCCCGCGGCCGGTGGCGGTACGTCGAGGACCTGCCCGAGCCGACCCTGCTGACCGAGGCGGACGTCACCGGCGCGGCCGACGCGGTGCGCGCCGCCCGGGCGGTGCTCGTGCAGCTCCAGCAGCCGCCGGCCGCGGCGCTCGCGGCGGCCCGGATCGGCCGCGCGGCCGGCCGGCTGGTGCTGCTCGACGGCGCGCCCACCGACGAGGAGACCGCCGGGGAACTGCTCGCCCTCGCCGACGTGCTGCGGGCCGACGGCAGGGAGGCCGGGCTGCTCGTCGGGGACCCGCCGAAGGACGCCGAGGCCGGGCTGCGCGCCGCCCGCGAGCTGCGCGACCGGGGGCCGGAGCTGGTCGCGGTGGAGGTGTCGGGCGAGGGCAACGCGTTCGTCTGGCCCGGCGGGGAGCTGTTCGTGCCGCTGAGCGAGACGCCCACCGTGGACACCACCGGCGCGGGGGACGCGTTCGTCGCCGCCCTCACCGTCGGGCTGCTGCGCGACGAGCCGCGCGAGCGCGTCGCCCGGTACGCCGTCGCGGCGGCCGGGGCCACCGTCGGCCACCCCGGCGGCCGGCCCGCCCTGACCCGCGAGGCGATCGAGGAGCAACTCGGCCGCATTCCCGAACGCTGACGCGCCGGCCGCGGTGGACAACGTTCGATGCCTGACCTAGCGTTCAGGATCATGCGTAGGACGTTCCTGAGCGCCTGCCTCGCGGTGCTGCTCGCCCTCACCGCCTGCTCCGGGCCCGCGCCCTCCGGCGCCGGGCCGACGCCGGCCGGGCCCACGCCCGCCGCCGGTACCCCGACCGCGTCGCGGCAGAGCGCCGCCGAGGTCGAGCGGACCCTGGCCAGCCTGCGCCGGGTCGACGACCTGCCGCTGTACGAGATGACCTTCGTGGGCGACTACGACCCGACCGTCGGCACCGACGCCGCGCCGCCCAGCCCGTTCGGGTGCTCGCTCTTCGTCGCCCGGGGCGACCGCGACCGGCCGCTGTTCGCCCGCAACTTCGACTGGGACGCCAACCCGGCCATGGTGCTGCGCACCGACCCCCCGGACGGGTACGCCTCGATCTCGGTGGTCGACATCTCGTACCTCGGCGTCGGCGACGATCCGGCCGGGGACCGCCGCCTGCTCGACGCGCCGCTGCTGCCGTTCGACGGCATGAACGAGCGCGGGCTGGCCGTGGGCCTGGCGGCCGACGACGGGGCGAGCGCCCGGCCCGAGCCCGGCAGGTCGACCGTCGGCTCGGTGCGCATCCAGCGGCTGGTGCTCGACCAGGCCGCCACGGTGGACGAGGCGGTGGCCGTCTTCGGCCGGCACAACCTCGACTTCGAGGGCGGGCCGCCGTTGCACTACCTGCTCGCCGACGCCACCGGCGCGTCGGCCGTGGTGGAGTTCGTCGACGGCCGGATGCGGGTCGAGAAGGGCCAGGGCAGCTGGCAGGCGCTGACCAACGTGCCGGTGGTGGGCGTACCGGAGGAGAAGCGGCGCGCGGACCACCGGTACGGGATGCTCGCCGCCGCGCTGTCCGAGGCCGGTGGGGTGGTCGACCACCGGGCCGGGCTGGAGCTGCTCAACGACGTCCGGCAGTCCCACACCCGCTGGTCCGTCACGTACGGCCTGCGCACGGGCGAGGTGCACGTCCGCACGGCGGGGGGCACCCTGCGCGAGTACGCGCTCCCGCTGAGCCTGTCGTAGCCTCCGCTGCCGGCACGTCGCCACGGGAGTAGGATCGATAGATCTCAATCGATCTGCTCTGCGTCGGCCTCTGGAGGTGGACCATGGTGAGACCAGACCAACGGGCGACCCGAACCGCGCCCGCCCGGATGCTCGCGACACTCTGCGCCGTCGTGCTGGCCGCCGTCGCGGCGATCACGTGGGCGGCGCCCGCCGCCGATGCCGGGCAACGCCGCGACGTCACGCCCTACGCCGCGTCGTTGTTCGCCGTCAACATCGACCCGAACAACGAGGCGGCCTGGCAGCAGTCGCAGCCGGCGCGGCTGGCCGGCGAGGGGTTCCGGGGCGCCCGGTTCGTCTCGCGCCGGTCGATCCAGCCCCGGATCGACGCGCTGCGGGCGGCCGGCCTCAAGGTCATGCCGATCATCACCAGCGAGTCGGGCGGTTACGTGCCGTGGAACGCCGACTTCCTTCAGATCGGCAACGAGCAGGACCACGGCGGCACGTACATGTCCCCGTCCGCGTACGCCGACATGTGGGCCCTGTACCGCAACACGTACCCGCAGTTCGCCGGCCGCTTCGTGATGGGCGGTCTGGCCTCGGGCGGGCAGAACGCCGTCAACTACACCGCCGCGGTGTTCGCCGCGATCGGCGGTCGCGCGCCCCTGCCGGACATCATCGCCATCCACCCGTACGCGAAGAACACGGCGCAGGCGGCGGGTGACTTCGACATGATGTGGAACGCCTTCGGCCGTCCCGTGATCGCCACCGAGTGGCACAACGAGGACGACACCTGGAACTTCCAGTGCATGCTCGCCGGCCGGTCAAGCGTCTGGAACTCGGTCTTCGCCTACACCGACGCCATGGTCCCCGGCTTCGGCCTGCGCGACGGGGCCGGCAACCCGAAGCCGTTCTACTGCTCCCTGCTCTCCGCCCCGGCGAGCTGTCGCTGAGGCGCCGCCGAGCACGTCCACGAACGCCCGGCACGTACGCTGGGTGACCGTGAACCGCAGCATCTTCGGCCGACCGCTGCGCAGCGTGGCCTTCGACGTGGTGGTCGCCGGCTTCGTGGCGCTGTCCGGCCTCGCCGGGGCCGCCAACCAGCCGGGCGGATGGTGGGCCACCCTGGTCGGCGCGGGGATGGCCGTGACGCTGCTGTTCCGGCGTACCCACCCGTCGGCGGTGGCGGCGGCCGTCGCCGTGCTCGCCCTGGTCCAGGTGGCCTTCAACTGGGGGCCGCTGGCCTTCGACGTCGGCGTGCTGATCGCCCTGTACAGCGTGGTCAAGTACGCCGAGCGGCTGCGCGACGGCATCCTCGCCGGGGTCGTGGCCGCGGTCGGGGTGCTGCTGGCCGCCCTCCAGACCCGGGGCGACGTCGCCTGGTGGGCCTCGGCCGTCTGGCTCGCCCTGATCACCGGCGCCGTCTGGCTGATGGGGCTCAACGTGCGCACCCGCCGGCTGTACGTGCTCAGCCTGGAGGAGCGGGCCGCCACCCTGGAACGGGAGCGGGAGGCCGAGGCACGGGCGGCGGTGGCCGAGGAGCGCACCCGGATCGCCCGGGAGCTGCACGACGTGGTGGCGCACAGCATGGCCGTCATGATCGTGCAGGCCGACGGGGCGCGGTACCTGTTCGACCGGGACCCGGAGACCGCCCGGGAGGCGGTCCGGGTGGTCGCCGACACCGGGCGGCAGGCCCTCGAAGAGATGCGGCGCCTGGTGGGCGTACTGCGGGCGCCGAGCCCGGCCGAGCCGGCGGGCGTCCCCGCCGCGGTGCCCGCGCCCGACGGCGGCGGGACCCCGGGCCTGTCGGCGGAGCCGGCGCACCGGCGCCCGGCGCTGGTGGAGCTGCCCGACCTGCTGGACCGGTTCCGCGCCGCCGGGCTGCGCATCGACTGGACCGTCAGCGGCGAGGCGCCGCCGCTGCCGCCCGGCCTGGAGCTGACCGTGTACCGGGTGGTGCAGGAGGCGCTGACCAACGCGCTCAAACACGCCGGGGTCGGCGCGACCGTCACCCTGAGCCTCGACCACACCGGCGAGGCCGTCGAGGTCCGGGCCGTCGACGACGGGCGCGGCCGGCCGCCGGTGCGGCCCGCGCCGTCCGGCGGGCACGGCCTGGTCGGCATGCGCGAGCGGGTGACGGTGTACGACGGCAACCTCACCGCCGGGCCCCGCCTGGCCGGGGGCTGGCAGGTCCAGGTACGGCTGCCGCTACCGTCGACGACCGGAACGGAGGTGCCGGCGTGAGGCAGTGGCGCACAGAAGGTGGGACGGCATGACGCTCCGCGTGGTGATCGTGGACGACCAGGCGCTGGTCAGGGCGGGGTTCAGGATGGTGCTGGACTCCCAGCCCGACCTGACCGTGGTCGGCGAGGCGATCGACGGCGCCGACGCGCTGCGGCTGCTCGACCGGGTCGAGGCGGACGTGGTGGTGATGGACATCCGGATGCCGACCATGGACGGGGTGGAGGCCACCCGGCGGATCTGCGCCGGCCGCGGCGGCGACCAACCCCGGGTGCTGGCGCTGACCACCTTCGACACCGAGGCTGACGCGTTCGCCGCCCTCCAGGCCGGCGCGAGCGGGTTCCTGCTGAAGAACGTGCCGCCGGAGGAGCTGCTGGCCGCGATCCGGGTGGTGGCCGAGGGCGACTCGGTGGTCGCCCCGTCGATCACCCGCCGGCTGCTCGACCGGTTCGCCGGCCAGCTCGGCCCCGGCCCGGCCGAGGACCCGCGGCTGTCCCAGCTCACCGAGCGGGAGCGGGAGGTGCTGCTGCTGGTCGCGCAGGGCCTGTCCAACGCCGAGATCGCCGCCCGGATGCACGTCGCCGAGGCGACCGTGAAGACCCACGTCGGGCGGATCCTGGCCAAGCTCCAGCTCCGCGACCGGGTGCAGGCGGTGGTGCTGGCGTACGAGAGCGGCCTGGTCACCCCCGGCGGCTGATCCCGCGTACGACCCAGGTCGTACGCGGGGCCGTGGCGGGGGCGCCTCCGGGCGCACGGAGGTCGGGCGCGCGGGTGGACGCGGGCGGGGCGGCGCCGCTCATAGCGTCGAAGACGTCCCAGTCACCGTCTTCCACGGGGAGCACCACGTGTCCGTCGCACCTCCCGCGTTCGCCGCCGCCGGCGTCGCGGTCACCGCCCGCGGCCTGCGCAAGGAGTACGGCTCCGGCCAGGGGAGGGTCGTCGCCCTCGACGGCGTCGACGTCGACTTCGCCGCCGGCCGGTTCACCGCGATCATGGGCCCGTCCGGGTCCGGCAAGTCCACCCTGATGCACTGCCTCGCCGGGCTGGACCGGCCGACGGCCGGGTCGGTGCGCATCGGCGACGCCGACGTCGGTCGGCTCGACGACAAGCGACTCACCCTGCTGCGGCGGGACCGGATCGGCTTCGTCTTCCAGAAGTTCAACCTGCTGCCGGCCCTGAGCGCCGAGGAGAACATCGTGCTGCCGCTGGCCATCGCCGGCCGCCGGCCGGACCCGGCGTGGCTGCGGCAGGTGGTGGCGGCCGTGGGCCTGGCCGACCGGCTGCGGCACCGGCCCGCCGAGCTCTCGGGCGGCCAGCAGCAGCGCGTCGCGGTCGCCCGGGCGCTGATCACCAAGCCGTGGGTCGTCTTCGCCGACGAGCCGACCGGCAACCTCGACTCCCGCTCCGGTGCGGAGGTGCTGCGGCTGCTCCGCGAGGCCGTGGACACCCTCGGCCAGAGCGTGGTGATGGTGACCCATGACCCGGTCGCCGCGAGCCACGCCGACCGGGTGGTCTTCCTCGCCGACGGACGGCTGGTGCGCGACCTGGCGGCGCCGAGCGCCGAGGCGGTGCTCGACGCCCTCGCCCGTCTCGAGTGGGCCCCGGCCGCCGCGGGGGTGACCCGCCGATGATCCGCCTGACCCTGCGGACGATGCGCGCCGACGCGGTGCGGCCGCTGCTCTCCGCCCTCGCCGTCGTGCTCGGCGTCGCGTTCGTCGCCGGCACGCTGATCTTCACCGACGGGATGAAGGCCGCCGCGTACGCCCGCGCCGGCACGTTCGACCGGCACACCGACCTCGGCGTGTACGCCGAGAAGGCACCGATCCCGTCCGCGCTCGTCGAGCGGGTGCGCGCGGTCGACGGGGTGCGCGCCGCCGACGGCGAGCTGACCGGCACGGCCGGGGTGGTCGGCTCCGACGGCCGGCCCGTGCTGGGCTTCGCCGTGCTCGCCGCGATCCCCACCGACCCGGCCCTGCAGTCGTACGACGTGGTGGCCGGCCGGCTGCCGCAGCGCCCCGGCGAGCTGGTGCTGGACGCCCCGACCGTGGCCGAGGAGGGCTTCGCCCTCGGCGCGCCGGTGCGCGTCGGCGGCAGCGGGGGAGCCGCGCGCCCGTACACCCTGGTCGGCACGGTCGACGTGGCCGGCACGACCCGGGACGTCGGCGGCCCGTTCATCGGCCTGGCCGGCCCGGACGCGCTGGCCGTCACCGCCGAGAAGGGATACGGCCGGATCATGGTGGCCGCCGCGCCCGGCGTGTCCACGGCGGAGCTGGTCGATCGGGTGGCGGCGGTGGCCGGCGCCGGCGTGACGGTGAAGACCCGGCAGGCGATCCTCGACGACGCGGTCGATGAGGCGGTCCGCGACCTGGAGCAGTTCAACCTGTTCCTGCTCACCTTCGCCGCGGTCGCCGTGGTGGTGGCCGGGTTCGTCATCGCCAACACCTTCGCCATCGTGCTCGCCCAGCGCACCCGGCGCACCGCGCTGCTGCGGCTGGTCGGCGCGACCCGGGGCCAGGTGTTCCGCGCGACGCTGCTGGAGGCGGCGGGGATCGGGCTGGCCGCCTCCGCGCTCGGCGTGCTGGCCGGCACGGGCCTGGCCGTGGGCATGGACGCCCTGATGTCGGCGTTCGACGTGCCCGTCGCCGGGGGCCTCGCGGTCACCGCGCCGACCGTGTTGCTCTGCCTGCTGCTCGGCACGGCGATCACCGTCGGGACCGCCGCCGCGCCGGCCTGGCGGGGCACCCGGGTCGCGCCGGTGGCCGCGCTCACCGACGCGGCGGTCCAGTCCACCCGCCGGGCCGGGCGGCTCCGGCTGGCGGTCGGCGCGCTGGTCTTCGCCGCCGGCGTGGCCGCCCTGGTGGGGGCAGGCGTGGTCGGCCAGGTGTTCCTGGTGGCCGCCGGCGGGGTGTTCACCTTCTCCGGCATCGTGCTGTTCGGCCCGGTGCTGGTGCCGGCGCTCGTACGCCTCCTCGGCTGGCCGGCCCGCCGGCTGTTCGGGGCGACCGCCGGGCTGGCCGTGGCCAACGCCGTGCGCAACCCGCGCCGGATCGCCGCCACGGCCGCCGCGCTGGTCGTCGGCATCGGCCTGGTGTCCGCGTTCGTGGTGGGGGCGCGCAGCGTCAAGTCCGGCATCGAGCGGGCGGTCGACCAGCAGATCGGGGTGGACTTCCTGGTCACCGGCATCGGCGGGGACCTGCCGCCGACCCTCGCCGCCGAGTTGGCCGCGCGCGGCGAGCTGGGCGTCGTGCACGAGCAGCGCAGCCGCGTCGCGGACGGGATCGACCTGCGCGCCGCCCACCCCGCGCTGGTCCGGCGCACCCTCACGGCCGTCGACTCCGGCGACGTCGGCCGGCTCGGGCCGGGCCGGGTGCTGGTGCACCGGGAGCTGGCCCGGGCGAGGGGCTGGGCGGTGGGCGACACCGTCACCCTGGCCGGGCGGCCGTTCACGGTGGCGGCCGTGGTCGCCTCCGACGGGCCGGTGCTGGCCGGCAGCCGAGTGCCCGCCGGGCACCTGGTCGACCTGGTCGACGCGGACTTCGCCCGGCTCTTCCCGGCCGAGCGGGGGTACCTGGCGGAGGTCGACCCGGCCGCGGGGGTGTCGCCCGAGCGGGCCCGGGAGGCGATCGGCTCGGTGCTCAGCCGGTACCCGACGGTGAACCTGATGGACCAGGCGGCGTACAAGAAGATGCTCACCGGCACGGTGGACATGCTGCTGGCGTTCGTCACCGCGCTGCTCGGCCTGGCCGTGGTGATCGCGCTGGTCGGCGTGGCGAACACGCTGACCCTGTCGGTGGTGGAGCGGACCCGGGAGAACGCGGTGCTGCGGGCCGTCGGGCTGACCAGGGGCCGGATGCGGGCCATGCTCGCCGTCGAGGCGGTGCTGGTGGCCCTGGTCGGGGCGGTGCTCGGGGTGGGCCTCGGCACCGGCGTCAGCGCCGGCGCGATGGCGGTGGTCGCCCGCATCGGCGGCGACTTCACCCTGGTGCTGCCGTGGGACCAGCTCGGGCTGATCCTCGGGGTGGCGGTGCTGGCCGCGCTGGCGGCCTCGGTGCTCCCGGCCCGCCGCGCCCTGGCCCGCCCCGTGGTGGAGTCCCTCGGCGCCGAGTGACCCGGAGGCCCCCTGCCACACCGCCCGCGGTGACAGGGGGCCTCGGGCCTGTCAGAGGCGCTCGACGACCGGGCCCTGGCAGCGGTTGCGGGTGTCGAAGACGTACCGGGCGTGGCGTACGACCAGGTCGTAGTCGAGGCAGTCGTGGTCGGTGACCACCACCACCGCGTCTGCCTCGCGGACCTCCCGCTCGGTCAGCTCGACCACCGTCACGCCGCCGGGGATGTGGTGCGGCTCGGCGTACGGCTCCACCGCCCGTACCTCGGCGCCCAGGGCCCGCAGCCGGCGGGCGACGTCGACGGCGGGGGAGTCGCGCATGTCCCCGGTGTTCTTCTTGTACGCCAGCCCGAGCAGCAGCAGCCGCGCGCCGCTGACCGCCCGACCGGCCCGGTTCAGCCCGCCCATGATCCGCTGGGCGACGTGCTCCGGCATCTCGTGGTTGACGTCGTTGGCCAGCTCGATGAACCGGAACTGCCGGCCCAGCCGCCGCTTCACCTGCCAGGACAGGTAGCACGGGTCGATCGGCAGGCAGTGCCCGCCCACGCCGGGGCCGGGGCGGAACGACATGAACCCGAACGGCTTGGTCTCGGCCGCCTCGATCGCCTGCCAGACGTCGATGTCCAGGTGGTGGCTGAGCACCGTCAGCTCGTTGATCAGCGCGATGTTGACCTGGCGGAACGTGTTCTCGATGAGCTTGGTCAGCTCGGCGACCCGCGTCGAGTCCACCGGCACCGTCCGCTCGACCAGCCGCCGGTAGAACGCGTCGACCCGCTGCCGGGACGCCTCGTCCACCCCGGAGACCACCTTCGGGGTGTTCTCCAGTTTCCAGCTGGGGTTGCCCGGGTCGATCCGCTCGGGACTGTAGCCGAGGTGGAAGTCGCCGGGACTGGTCAGCCCGCTTGCCGACTCCAGCAGCGGCCGCAGCAGCTCCTCGGTGGTGCCCGGGTAGGTGGTGGACTCCAGGACGACCACGCACCCGGGCCGCACGTACAGGCCGATGCCCACCCCGGCCTGCTCCACGAAACTCAGGTCGGGGGTGCCGTCGCGCAGCGGCGTGGGCACGGTGATGACGCAGATGTCGAAACCCTCGGCGTCGGCGTACTCGCTGCTCGGACGGTACCGCCCGCTGCTCAGCGCCCGGCCGAGCCGATCGGTCGGGATGTCCTCGACGAACGACTCGCCGGAGGCGAGCCGCTTGACCCGGTCGGCGTCGACGTCGAGGCCGACCACGTCCATTCCGGCCTCGACGGCCCGTACGGCCAGCGGCAGGCCCACGTACCCCTGGCCGATGACGACCAACTTCTCAGCGCTCACCCGTGCTCCCGCAGCAGACGACGGAACGTTCCGCTCGTCAGCATAGGGTGTCATCTGGGATTTTTATCCGATTTGGTAATCGTGGGGCTGAGGTGACGGCCGCGACGGTCAGGTGTTCCCGGCCGGCGGGTTCGGCGGCGGGCTTCCCCCGGGGTCGGCCGGCGGGCTCGGCTCACCGCTCGACGGCGGCTCGGTCGGCTTGTTCGTGGGGTCCGGCCCCGGCGACTCGGATTTGGTCGGGGAACCGGACGGCTCGGGGTCGGCCGACTCGCTCGGATCGGCGGTCGGCGTGGGGCTGGCCGACCCCGACGGACGGCTGTCACCCGCCGGCCGGAACGTCCGGCCCGTACCGTCGTCGGCCTCCTCCGTGGCCGCCGGGTCGCCGGAGCCCTCGCTCTGGACCGCCGCCGGCGGGGTCGGCTTGAACCTGGTGGCGGGGGAGTCCCCGTTCCTCGCCGCGCCGAGGGCCGCGCCCAGCGCGGCCAGCGCCACCAGCACCGCGGCGAGCGCGCCGACGAGCGGGCCGCGCCGCGCGCCCCGGCGGGGCGGCTCGCCGCCGGGGACGGCCGCCGCGCCCGCGGGCGACAGGTCGTCCCGGGTCGTGCCGCCGGCCCCCGTGGCACCGCGCAGCGTCACCGGAACGGTGGCGGTGGGGGCGGAGCCGTCCGCGATCGTGGCCCGGGCCGCCTCGGCCATCGCCGCGCCGGTGGGGAAGCGGTCCGCCGGGTCCTTCGCCAGGGCCCGGGCCACCAGTCCCCGTACCGCGACCGGGATCTCGCCCGGCAGCTCCGGCGGCTCGTCGTCCAGGTGCCGCACGGCCACCTGCAGCGGGTTGTCGCCGGTGAACGGCGGCTCGCCGATCAGGCAGCAGTACGCCACCGCCCCCAGGGCGTAGATGTCCGTGGCCCCCGAAACGGGCCGCCCGGCGGCCTGCTCCGGCGCCATGTAGAGCGCCGTGCCCGGCACCGCGTTGGTGCTCGTGATGCTGGTGACGTTGGTCGACCGGGCGACGCCGAAGTCGACCAGCACGACACTGCCGTCCTCCTGCACCAGCAGGTTGCTCGGCTTCACGTCGCGGTGCACGATCCCGCCCGCGTGGGCGGTGTGCAGAGCCTGGGCCGCCTGGGCGACGATCGACATCGTCTCGGCCACGTCCAGGTGGCCCGCCGCCTCGATCCGCCGGGACAGCGGCTCGCCCTCGACGAACTCCATCACCAGGTAGTCGGCCCGCCCGCCGTCGGCCAGGTCGTCCTGCCCGACGTCGTAGACCTGGACGATGCCGGGGTGCCGCAGGGCCGCCATGATCCGTGCCTCGGCGCGGAACCGGGCGATGAAGTCGGGGTCGGAGACCAGCGCCGGCAGCAGGACCTTGACCGCGACCTGCCGGCCGAGGATCTGGTCTGTGCCCCGCCAGACGTCGCCCATGCCGCCCGTGGCGACACGGTCGTCCAGGCGGTACCGACCGCTGAGCACGACTCCCGAAGACAGCACGGCACTACCGTACCCAGAGCGGGCGCGGCCCACTCGCCCCGCTCCGCCCGGCCGGGAGGGCGGGCCGCGTAGCCCGCCGCGTCGGGCGTCGGCCGAGTCGCTAGCCTGTGACCGGCAAGTGACGGTCAGTCATGACAAGCGGCGGGGTTGTCACGGTCCGCACCGGGAAGGGCGCGCGCGGCTAGAGTGTCCGATTTCCCGGCGGGGGCGTCCACGGGGCCTTCCGTGTTACATCGACCCGCCCGCTGGTCGGCTTGATTATTGTCACTGTTTTCTCGGCGGGCGCTGGCTTGTCCGCCCGGCCGTCCGCTCCTAGCGTTAGCGCGGCTCGGGCCCGCCCCACGGCGCCACGGCACGTTCCCGGCGGCCGTACCTCGTGGTGAGTCCGACGTGCCGTCCACGGCGTACGGTGTCGGGCGTGATCAGGGCAGCGGGGGACTGATGGTGCGGGAGGGAGCCCGGCCGCCGGGCCGGGTCGGCGTGGCGCCCGCCGTCGGCATGCGCGGCAAGCGCCGGGCGGCGGAAGCGGCGTGCCCATGACCGACGAGTTGGGCGAGGCGATCGTCGCGGCCCAGACCGGGGACGAGGACGCCTTCCGTTTCCTCTACCGACGTCTCCAGCCCGGTCTGCTGCGCTACCTGACCGCGCTGGTCGGCGCCGACGCGGAGGACGTCGCCTCCGAGACCTGGCTGCAGATCTCCCGCGACCTGCCCCGTTTCGCCGGCGGGGAGTTCCGGGCCTGGACCGTCACCATCGCCCGCAACCGAGCGATGGACCACCTGCGCCGACAGCGCCGCCGGCCCTCGTTGCCGGTGCCCGTGCAGGCGCTCGCCGACCTCGCCGGCGATGCCGACACCGCCGAGCGGGCCGGCGAGACCATCGGCACGGAGGCCGCCCTCGCGCTGATCGCCACCCTGCCGCCCCGCGAGGCCGAGGCCGTGCTGCTGCGCGCGGTGATCGGCCTGGACGCCGAGACGGCCGGCCGAGTGCTGGGCCGGCGGGCGGGTGCCGTGCGTACGGCCGCCCACCGGGGGCTGCGCCGGCTCGCCGCACTGATGGAACGCCACGACCCGCCTCCGGCCGCCGCGCCGCGCGTCACGGCGCCCCGACCCCGCCGGGGACAGGGTCGGTCGGCGTCCGGCTCCGCGCACGTCGAGCCGGCGGACGGTTGACGTGAAGGGAATCCGATGAGCCTCCGACGCCCCGACGGGGCGGACCGGCCAGCCGACCGGTCGGAGTCCGACCGACTCCTCGACGCGGCGCGTGCCGGCCGGCCCGCCGACGATCCGCTGGCCCGCCTGCTCGCCGCCGCCGCCGCGCCGGCCCGTCCCGGCGAACTCGCCGGCGAGGAGGCCGCGCTGGCCGCCTTCCGGGCCGCCCCCGGGCCGGCCCCGACCCGGCGACCCGGCCGGCGTCGCCTCACCGTCGGCGCCTTCGCCTGGATCGGCGCGCTGGCCGCCACGGCGACCGCCGGTGTCGCCGTCGCCGCGGTCACCCTGGACCGCGGCGAGGAACCGGTCCCGCCCCCACCGCCGGCCCCGACCGAGGCGCCCTCCCCCTCCCCGGCCGACTCCGCGGTGACCCCGGGCGGCTCCGGCCCGGGTGGCGCCGACCCGAGCGCCCCGGGCCGCCCCGGCACCACGTCCGCCGGCCCGGGAAGGCCCACCGACCCGGGCCGCTCCGCGGCGGCCGAACTGTCCGGCCTGTGCCGTGCCTACCTCGAAGGACCGGCCGGGAAGCGGGAGGACCTGCTCGACACCCCCGGGTACGCGCCGCTGCTCGACGCGGCCGGCGGGGCCGGCAACGTCGAGCCCTTCTGCCACGACCTGGTGCCCGACGTCGGACCGGGTCCGACGCCGGACGCCCACCCCACGCGTACGACCCGGCCCGACGCGGGTACGAAGGACGCCGGCGCCCGGAACACCGACCGCTGAGGCGCAGAACATGTGTTACGGCAAGGTGAGCGGAATTCGTCTGCTAGACAGGACGGTGGGGCGGTGCCCCGCGGCGTCGGGTGGCCCCCCGTCGTCAACCCGGCGAGGGGAGGTGAGCGTCCCGTGGTGACATCGCCCGACCTGGATCGGGGCACCCCGCTGCGTCAGGCGGCCGACGCCGCCCGGCACATCGCCCGGATCTGCTTCAAGACCGGGCCGCCGAGGCGCACCGGCGTCGAACTGGAATGGACCGTGCACGACGCCGCCGACCCCGCCCGCCCGGTGGACCGGGAGCGGCTGCGGGCGGCGCTGGGGCGGCACAGCCCCACCACCATCGACAGCTCCAGCCCGGCCGCCCCCCTGCGGCACGGGGGAGCGGTGACCCTGGAGCCCGGCGGCCAGCTGGAGATCTCCACCGCGCCGCGAGCCTCGCTCGCCGCGCTGATCGAGACCACGGACGCCGACATCGCCCAGCTGAGCGACCTGCTCCGGGCCGCCGGCCTGGTGCTCGGACGCACCGGCATCGACCCGTGGCGCACCCCGCGGCCGGTCGTCGAATCGCCGCGCTACCGCGCGATGCGGTGCGTGTTCGACCGGCAGGGCCGGGCCGGGCGGACCATGATGTACAGCACCGCCGGCCTGCAGGTCTGCCTGGACGCGGGTGAGCCGGACCAGGTGGCGGCCCGCTGGGCGGCGGCGCACGCCGTCGGCCCGCCGCTGCTGGCCGCGTTCGCCACCGCCGGCCGGCACGCCGGGCGGTCCACCGGATGGGCCTCCGCCCGCATGGCCGCCTGGCTGGCCATCGACCCGGCCCGCACGGGGCCGGTCTGGTCGCCGGCCCGCCCGGGCGCCGACCCGGTGGCCGCCTGGACCGCGTACGCCCTGGCCGCGCCGCTGCTCTGCCTGCGCGGGGACGACGACGCGGACTGGACCCCGCCGGCGGGAGTCACCTTCGGCGACTGGATCGCCGGGGCGCTGTCCCGCCCGCCCACCACCGACGACCTGGACTACCACCTGAGCACCCTCTTCCCGGTGGTGCGGCCCCGCGGCTACCTGGAGATCCGCTATCTGGACGCGCAGCCGGGCCGGGACTGGAGACTCCCGCTCGCCGTGCTGGCCGCGCTCCTCGCCGATCCCGACACGGTCGCCCGGGCCACCACGCTCGCCGCCCCGGTGGCCGACCGGTGGCACGCGGCGGCCCGGTACGGACTGGCCGACCCGGCGCTGGCGCGGGCCGCCGCCGACCTGTTGGACCTGGCCCTGACGGCCCTGCCGCGGCTCGACCTGCCCGCGCCGCTGCACGACGAGACGACCCGAGGACTACGGCGGCGGCGGGCCGTCGCGGAGGAGGGACCCCGGTGACCACCACCCACGAGCCCGGCACGGAGCGGCTGCGCGACCGGATCGCCGCCGAGCTGGAGCGGACCCGCACCCGGACCGCCCTGCTGACGGAGGCGGTCGACGACGCCGACCTGATGCGCCAGCACTCGCCGCTGATGTCCCCGCTGGTCTGGGACCTCGCCCACGTCGGCAACCAGGAGGAACTCTGGCTGGTCCGGGACGTGGGCGGGCGCGAGCCGGTGCGCCGCGACATCGACGACCTGTACGACGCGTTCAAGCAGCCGCGCAGGGACCGTCCGTCGCTGCCCCTGCTGCCGCCCGCCGAGGCCCGCGCGTACGTCGCCACCGTCCGGGAGAAGGTGTACGACCTGCTCGACCGGGTCGCGTTCACCGACCGCCCGCTGCTCGCCGACGGGTTCGCCTTCGGCATGATCGTGCAGCACGAGCAGCAGCACGACGAGACGATGCTCGCCACCCACCAGCTGCGCTCGGGGCCGCCGGTGCTGCACGCCCCCGCCCCGCCGGAGCCGCGCGTCCGGGTCGCCGACGAGGTGCTGGTCCCGGCCGGCCCGTTCACCATGGGCACCTCCACCGACCCGTGGGCGCTGGACAACGAGCGCCCGGCGCACACCGTCCACCTGCCCGCGTACGTCATCGACGCCGCCCCGGTCACCAACGGCCGGTACGCCGAGTTCATCGCCGACGGCGGGTACGACGACCCACGCTGGTGGAGCGAGGCGGGCTGGCGGCACCGCACCGAGGCCGGGCTGACCGCCCCGATGCACTGGCGACGCGACGGCGGCGGGTGGGCGTACCGGCGGTTCGGCCGCTGGTCGGCGGTCCGCCCCGACGAGCCGGTGGTGCACGTCTGCTACTTCGAGGCGCAGGCGTACGCCGCCTGGGCGGGCCGGCGGCTGCCCACCGAGGCCGAGTGGGAGAAGGCCGCCCGCTGGGACCCGGCGACCGGCCGGTCCCGCCGCTACCCGTGGGGCGACGAGGACCCGACCGCCGAGCACGCCAACCTGGGGCAGCGGCACCTGTGGCCGGCGCCGGTGGGCGCGTTCCCGGCGGGCGCGTCGCCGCTCGGGGTGCACCAGCTCGTCGGCGACGTCTGGGAGTGGACCGCCACCGCCTTCCGCGGCCACCCCGGCTTCGCCGCCTTCCCGTACCGGGAGTACTCGGAGGTGTTCTTCGGCGACGACTACCAGGTGCTGCGGGGCGGCTCGTTCGGCACCGACCGGTCCGCCTGCCGGGGCACGTTCCGCAACTGGGACTACCCGATCCGGCGGCAGATCTTCAGCGGCTTCCGCTGCGCCCGCGACGCCCGCCCCGACGAGGCGCGCCCGTGAGGCCGTACCCGACTCCCGGGGCCGCCTGATGTGCCGCCACCTGGCGTACGTCGGGCCGTTGGTGACGCTGGGCGCCGTGCTGCTCGACCCGCCGCACTCGCTGTTGCGCCAGTCCTGGGCGCCGCGGGACATGCGCGGCGGCGGGACGGTCAACGCCGACGGCTTCGGCGTCGGCTGGTACCCGCCCGACGGCGGCCCGCCGATCCGGTACCGGCGGGGCACGCCGATCTGGAGCGACGCGACCCTGCCGGAGCTGGCCGCGGTGACCACCAGCGGCGCCGTGCTGGCCGCCGTCCGGTCGGCCACGGTGGGCATGCCGGTGCTCGACACGGCCGCCGCCCCGTTCGCCGAGGGGCGGTGGCTGTTCAGCCACAACGGGGTGGTCCGCGGCTGGCCCGACTCGGTGGCCGGGCTGGCCGGGGGGCTGCCGGTGCGGGACCTGCTCACCCTCGACGCGCCGACCGACTCCGCGCTGCTCTGGGCGCTCGTCCGGCACCGGCTGCGCGCCGGGGTCGAGCCGGCCCGGGCGGTCGCCGAGACGGTGGCGGCGGTCGCGGCGGCGGCCCCGGGGTCCTGGCTGAACCTGCTGCTCACCGACGGGCACACGGTCGTGGCCAGCGTCGCCGGGCACGCGCTGTCGGTCCGGCAGCGCCCGGGCGAGGTGCTGCTGGCCTCCGAACCGTACGACGACGACCCCGGCTGGCAGGCGGTGCCGGACGGGCGGCTGGTGGTGGCCACGGCGGCCGGCGCGCGCACCGACGCCCTGGCCACCGGGTGAGCGGGGACCGGCCGGCAGGGGTGGGCCGGGACCGGCCGACAGGGAAACACATTCACGAACGAGGGGAAGGGCATGAGTGCCGAACCGCTGGAGATCCAGCTGGAGGAGTGGGACCTGGACCGCAGGCTGCGGGAGGACGTACGGGCGGGGCTGACGGCGTGGCCGAAGTGGCTGCCGCCCAGGTGGTTCTACGACGCCCGGGGCAGCGAGCTGTTCGAGGAGATCACCCGGCTGCCCGAGTACTACCCGACCCGGGCCGAACGGTCGATCCTGGCCGAGCGGGCCGGCGAGATCGCCGAGCTGACCGGCGCGAAGACCCTGATCGAACTGGGTTCCGGCTCGTCGGAGAAGACGCGGCTGCTGCTGGACGCCTTCACCCGTCGGGGCGGGTTGGGCACCTTCGTGCCGCTGGACGTCTCGGTCAGCGCCCTGCGGCAGTCCACCGAGCGGATCGCCGCGGACTATTCCGGGCTGCGGGTACGCGGAATCGTCGGCGACTTCACCCACCACCTGGACCGGCTGCCCGCCGGCGGGCGCCGGCTGGTGGTCTTCCTCGGCGGGACGATCGGCAACCTGCTGCCCACCGAGCGGGTCCGGTTCCTCGCCGCCACGCGCGCGGCCCTGGAGCCCGGCGACTGGCTGCTCGTCGGCACCGACCTGGTGAAGGACCCGGCGGTGATCGTTCCCGCCTACGACGACGCGGCCGGGGTGACCGCCGAGTTCAACCGCAACGTGCTGCGGATGATCAACCGCGAGCTGGGCGCCGACTTCGACCCGGAGGCGTTCGCCCACGTCGCCCTCTGGGACCCGGAGCGGGAGTGGATCGAGATGCGGCTGCGGGCCGAGCGCCCCATGCGGGTGCGGGTGCTCGACATCGATGTCGAGTTCGCCGCGGGGGAGGACCTGCGCACCGAGGTGTCGGCGAAGTTCCACCCGGAGGGGATCGCCGAGGAGTTGGCGTCGGCCGGTTTCGCCGGCCACGCGTTCTGGGCGGACGCCGACGGCCTGTTCGGCGTCACGCTGGCCCGCGCCGACGAGCGGCTGCGGCCCCCGACCGTCGACTGAGCGGGGCTTTCGACCGTCGACTGAGTGGGAGCCCCGATCGCCGACTGAGCCCGGCCACCGATCGCCGACTGAGCCCGACCCCGACCCGGCCCGCCCGGCCCGGATCGGGGTCGGCTATGGTTGGCGCCGCGAAGGGGAGTAGCCCCCAATGTCGTGGTCGACACACTGGCGCGTTCCGCGCCCGGCCACGCGGCCCCGCCGTCCGGCGGGGCGGGCGAGACCTTCGACCCAGGCTGTGCGCAACAGCCGGGTCGAGGGCGCCCCAGACACCCCCGGCCCGGCATGATCGGGAAGGGTGTCATGGAGGGTTTTCTCGTCGCGCTGGCGGTCAGCTTCGGCGTGATCTTCGTCGCGGAGCTCGGCGACAAGTCGCAGCTGATGGCGCTGACGTTCGCCACACGGTTCAAGCCGATCCCGGTGCTGATCGGCATCACGGTCGCCACCGCGATCGTCCACCTGGCCTCGGTGGCCATCGGCTACGGCCTGGGCGCGGCCCTGCCCACCGCCTGGATCTCGGTGATCGCCGGCCTGGCGTTCCTGGGCTTCGGCGCCTGGACGCTGGGCGGGGACAAGCTCACCGAGGAGGAGAAGCGCAAGGCCGAGAAGAGCAGCCGGTCGGCCGTCATCGCGGTCGGCGTCGCGTTCTTCCTCGCCGAGCTGGGCGACAAGACGATGCTCGCCACGATCACCCTGGCCACCAAGTACGGCTGGTTCGGCACCTGGCTCGGCTCGACCCTCGGCATGGTCGCCGCGGACGCGCTGGCGATCGTCGTCGGCCGGCTGCTCGGCCGGCACCTGCCCGAGCGGGCCATCCGCTACGGCGCCGCGGTGCTGTTCGCCATCTGTGCCCTGTGGCTGATCTTCGAGGGGGTCGCCGAGCTCACCTGAGCCGGTGCCCGGGCGGGCACCGGCCCCGCCCGGGCCCGGACCGCCCGTACGCCCTGCGGCGGAGACGATCACGGCTTACGGTGGGCGACGAGAGGCACTGCGAACAGCGGGAGGACAACGGCATGAGCCGGCACGACGAGCCCAACGAGTTCGGCTACTCCGGCGGCGCCACCGCGCCCGAGCCCCCGCCCGGCGGCCGTCCCGACGAGCAGGACCTGGCCGAGGAGGTGGCGGTGCCGGCCGACGACCTCACCCATCCGTACAGCGACGCGCTGGCGGAGGAGACCGAGCAGGCCGAGGAGGAGGAGGGGGAGCACCCGCCCGGCCGCGACCGCTGACCGCCGCCGGCGGGGGCGGGCCCGTCAGCCGCGGTCCGGCCGCCGCTGGTACACGTCCGGTACGCCGTCGCCGTCGGCGTCCACCGCGTCCCGCTCGGCGATCCGCCGGTACGCCGCGTTGCGCCGCCGTAGCACCGCCGTCGCCAGGGCCGCGGCGACCAGGGACGCGGTCAGCACGGCGACCTTCACCCGGTCGTCGACCGCGCTCCCCGCGCCGAACGCGAGTTCGCCGATCAGCAGCGAGACGGTGAAGCCGATCCCGGCCAGCAGCGACACCCCGAGCAGGTCCGGCCACCTGATGTCCTCGTCCAGCTCGGCGCGGGTGAACCGGGCCAGCAGGTACGTCGAGCCGAAGATCCCGACCGCCTTGCCGAGCACCAGGCCGGCGACGACCCCGACCACGATCGGGTCGGTGAGGACCGCGCCCAGGTCGGTGTCCCGCAGCGACACCCCGGCGGCGAAGAACGCGAACACCGGCACCGCGAAGCCGGCCGACAGCGGCCGCCAGCGGTGTTCCAGCCGCTCGGCCAGGCCCGGGGCGCCGTCGCGGCCCGTCCGTACGGGCACGGTGAAGCCGAGCAGCACCCCGGCGACCGTGGCGTGCACGCCGGAGGCGTGCACCAGCGCCCACGCCGTCGCGGCCAGTGGCAGCAGCGCCCACCACCAGGTGCGGCGGCGCTGCACCAGCGCGGCGAACGCGGCGATCGGCAGCAGCGCCGCGAGCAGCGGCACGGGGTGGAACTCCGCGGTGTAGAAGACCGCGATGACGATGATCGCGAACAGGTCGTCCACGACGGCGAGGGTCAGCAGGAACGCCCGCAGGCCCTGCGGCAGGTGCGAACCGACCAGGGCCAGCACGGCCAGTGCGAACGCGATGTCGGTGGCGGTCGGGATGGCCCAGCCGCGCAGGCCCGCGCCACCGCCAGCGAGCACCACGGTCGTGAAGACGAGCGCGGGCAGCAGCATGCCGCCCAGGGCGGCCACCACGGGCAGCGCGGCCCGGCGCGGGTCGCGCAGCTCCCCGGCGATGAACTCGCGCTTGAGTTCCAGTCCGACCACGAAGAAGAAGATCGCGAGCAGCCCGTCGGCGGCCCAGGTCGCCAGGTCCAGGTCGAGATGCAGCGACGCGCCGCCGGGCCAGGGCACCCAGTCGCCGAGGGCCGTGTAGGACCGCCGCCAGGGCGAGTTGGCGAAGAGCAGGGCCGCCACCGCGCCGAGCAGCAGGAGCATCCCGCCGACCGACTCGGTGCGCAGCACGGCGGCGAGGAACCGGGCCTCCGGCGACAAGGTGCGGGAGAAGAGCCGCCGTACGGGGCGGTCGGTGGGCGGGGTGCGGTCGGTCATGGGCGTGATCCACCTCGGCGGCTCGCGGGGACGGCAGGACTCCACGCCGACCAGGCTTCCCGGCACACCGGGTCCGACCCTATCCCGCGCCGACGGCGACGGCGACCGGTGACCGGGCGACCGGGGTGCACGTCACCTCACCGGCCCTGGCGGAGTTGTTCCGGACGCATCCGGTGAAACATTGCCGCATTCACGGCGATGTTTCACCGCGTGTGCCGGTTGCCACTTTCCATCCGCTTTAATCCTCTACAGTCGGTGGCACGGCGTATGCGCCGGGTGGGGCTGTCGGAGCTGACATCGCCCCTTGATCGCTGAGGGAGCTTTCGTGGTTTACATGTCGACCGAACGGACCGGACGGGGGCTGCCCGGCTGATGGACGTTAGCGATTACCTCCGGGCCGTCCGCCGCGGCTGGTGGCTGGTCCTGCTGGCCGTGCTGGTGAGCCTCGGCGTGGCCGCGCTGGTCACGGTCCGCGCGCAGCCCAAGTACGTCGCCTCGGTGACGTTCTTCGTCACCACCCCCAACCAGGGGGTCACCGAGGCGTACCAGGGCAGCATCTTCATGCAGCAGCGCGTCAAGTCGTACGCCGACCTGTTGCGCAGCGACCGGCTCGCCCAGAGCGTGGTGGCGAAGACGCCGCTCGGGCTCACCGCCGAGGAGGTGCAGTCCCGGATCACCGCCGCCACCATCCCCGACACCGTCATGCTGCGCGGCACCGTCACCGACACCGACGCCACCCGGGCGCTGCGGCTGACCGAGGCGATCGCCGCCCGCTTCGTCGAACTGGTCCGGGCGGTGGAGACCCCGCCCGAGGGGCGGGCCGCCGCGATCAAGGTGGAGGTCGTCAGCGGGCCACGCGTCTCGTCCAGCCCGGTCTCGCCCCAGCCGGTCCGCAACCTGGCCCTCGGCGCGCTCGCCGGCCTGCTCGCCGGCGTCGGCATCGCCGTGCTCCGGGCGCGCCTGGACACCCGGCTGCGGGACGCCGTCGCGCTGCAGCGCGTCACCGGCAGTCCGCTGCTCGGCGAGATCCCGTTCGACCCGGCCGCCCGCACCGCCCCGCTGATCGTCGGGGAGGCGGCCACCTCGCCGCGCGCCGAGGCGATCCGCAAGCTGCGTACGAACCTGCGCTTCGTCGACGTGAACGAGCCGGCCCGGGTGATCGCGGTGACCAGCGCGTTGCAGGGGGAGGGGAAGACCACCCTCTCCTGCAATCTGGCCATCGCGCTGGCCGAGGCCGGCTGGCGGGTCGCGCTGGTCGACGCCGACCTGCGCCGGCCGAAGGTCGCCGAGTACCTGGGCCTGGAGGCCGGCGTCGGGCTGACCGACGTGCTGCTCGGCGACGTCAACGTCGCAGACGTCGTGCAGCGGTGGGGCGACAAGTCGCTGCTGGTGCTGCCCAGCGGCTCGGCCCCGCCCAACCCCAGCGAACTGCTCGGGTCCAAGGCCATGGCGGACCTGCTACTGGTGCTGCGGGAGTCGGCCGACATCGTGGTCATCGACACGGCCCCGCTGCGCAACGTCACCGACGGGGTGGTCGTCGCCGTCCAGGCCGACGGCGCGCTGCTGGTGAGCGCGCACGGCCGGACCGACCGGGGGCAGATCACCGCCGCGGCCCAGGCACTCCAGTCGGTCTCCGTCCGGCTGCTCGGGTGCGTGCTGAACATGGCCAAGCTCGGCCGCGCCGAGACCTACCAGTACGAGAGCTACCGCGTCGTCGTACCACAGGGACCGCCCGCCGTGCCGATGGACCGGGCGAGCGCCGTGGCCGCCCGGGCCGCCGGGCACCGCGGCCGGGAGCAGTCCGGCGCCCCGACGCAGGAACTCACCCGGCTGCCTCGATGAGCGCGGCGACCGGGGTCAGCGACCGCTCGATCTCCGACGCGCAGCGCCGGAAGTCCGCCGGCGTGCCGCCGATCGGATCGTCCAGGTCGTCGTCGGCGGGGGCGGCTGGCTGCAGCCGCCCCCGGGCCACGGCCGCGGCCCGCACCGCCGCCGCCAGGACCCCGGCGTCCGTCGTGTCCGGCGCGTCGGCCAGCGCGGCGAGCCGCGCGAACTGGCGCAGCGTGAAGGTGCGGTGCAGGGCGGCCGGGACGAGCGACACGCAGGCCGCCCGCTGGCGCCGGGTCGCGGTCAGCACCAGGGCCGCGTCGGCGAGGTGGGCGGGGGCCAGCAGGCGGCTGCGGAACTCCGCCGGGTCCCGCCCGGTGCCGGCGGCGATCTGCGCCGCGAACGGATGCATGCGCCGGCCGTCCAGCGCGGCGACTCCGGCGCTGGCCACCTCGACGGGCAGCTTCCTCATGAGCACGCCGGCCAGGTACTCGGCCATCGGCGAGCGGCACATGTTGGCGTGGCAGACGAACAGGATCCGGTCGGCCATCGGAAACTCCCCCAGCATTCTGGTCGTACCTCGACCCGGCGGGCGGGCGCCGGGCCGGCCCGGCGGTGCGCCGGTCGACGGCGGGCTGCGGGCATCCTATGCGGCGCCGGCAACGGTCGGTGGCGACGCCGCGCCGAAGGGTGATGGGGTTGGGCGGTCGACGCCCCGGGGCGGGGGACGGCGATGAAGGTCGGCATCCTGTCGTACCACTTTCCTCCGGAGCCGGCGTTCATCCCCGGCAGCCTCGCCGAGGAGTTGGCCGCCCGCGGGCACGAGGTGCGGGTCCTGACCGGCTTCCCCGACTATCCCGGGGGACATGTCTACCCGGGCTGGCGGCAGCGGTGGCGGCACGAGACGCGCAGCGATCGGCTCACCGTGCGACGGGTGCCGCGCTGGACCGGAGGGGACGCCTCCGTGCGCGCCCGGATGGCGACCTGGCTCTCCTTCGCCGGCAGCGCGGGACTGATCGGCCGCGGTCACCTGGCCGGCGTCGACGCGCTCTACGTCCACCAACTGCCCCCGACGACCTTCGCCGCGCTCGGGCTGCTGCGCCTGCTGGGCCGGGTGCCGACGCTGCTGCACGTGCAGGACGTCCGCCCGGAGCTGGTCGGCCCGACCGCGATGACGGGCCCGTGGGCGGCACGGGTCGCCGCCGCCACCCGCCGGCTCTACCGCTCCGCCGACCTGGTGGCGGTCACCGCGCCCGGGATGCGCGACCTGGTGGTGGCCGACGGTGCCGACCCGGCCCGCGTGCGACTGGTGCTCAACTGGACCGACGAGCGGATCTTCCACCCTGCCGAGCCGACCCGCGAGGCCCGCCGGCTGGTCCGCGGCGACGGCGACGGTCGCTGTGTGGTGATGCACGCCGGCACCATCGGCGCGCGGCAGGGCCTGGAGACCGCCGTCCGCGCCGCCGCGCCGCTGCGGGGCACGATCGACCTGGTCCTGGTCGGATCGGGCGGCGACGAGCCGGCGGTCCGCGGGCTGGCCACCGAGCTGGGCGCGGGCAACGTCCGCTTCGTTGCGCGCCGGTCCGCGCTGGAGATGGCCGACCTGTACGCCGCCGCCGACTATCAGCTCGTGATGCTGCGCGACCTGCCGGAGCTGCGGGGGACGGTCCCCGGCAAGTTGCAGGCCGCGTTGAGCTGCGCCTCGCCGGTGGTCGCCTCCGCGGGCGGCGACACGGTCGAGCTGGTCGAGCGGTTCCGGGCCGGCCTGTCCTGCCCGCCCGAGGACTGGGCCATCCTGGCCGACCGGTTCTGGCTGGCCGCCACCATCCCGCCCCCGGCCCGACTGGAGATGGGCCGGCGTGGCCGGGAGGCGTACCTGCGGGACATGTCGCTGCGCGGCGGGGTGGACCGGGTGGAGCGCCTGCTCCACGAGATCGCCGCCCCTCGGCGGGGAACCGAGCGGAACTCTCGTCTGGGCGCGGAGCTCTGAAACGCCTGATATTGCCGCTCGTCTCGGGACTTTCATGCTAAGAATTGACACATCATCCTGTTTGTCCATTTCCGAGCGGAGCAGGTGTGAGTGAAAGTGAGCGGCACGGACGCGCCGGGCGCGCGTCCCGGCGGCGTACCCGGGCCCGCGTGCGCAGGGCCCTGACCGCCGGCCTCCTCGTCGGCTCGCTGGTCCTGCTGACCGGCGGCTGGGTGGGCTTCCGCAGCTGGCAGGCCCGCGCCCACCTGCTGAACGCGGCCGGGCTGGCGCGGGACCTCAGCGCGGACGTGGTGGGCGCCGACGTCGAGCGGGCGCAACGGACGCTCTCGGCGCTGCAGGAGCAGGCCGGCGCCGCCCGGGAGGCGACCGGCGACCCGGGCTGGTGGCTCGGCCGGCGTGTCCCGTACGCCGGGGACGACCTGGCGGCCGTACGCCAGATCGCGGTGGCGATCGACGACCTCGCGCGCGGGGCGTTTCCCACCCTGCTGCGCACCGACCTGTCGACCCTGCTGCCCGGCAAGGGACAACTCGACGTGAGCCGGCTGCGCGCCGTCTCCTCGGAGCTCGCCGACACGGACGCGGTCGTGCAGCGCATCCGCACCCGCCTCGCCGCCGTGCCCACCGAGGGCCTGGTCGCCCAGGTCCGCCGGGCCGTCGCCGACCTGCGCGCCGAGATCGACCGGCTGGCCGGGCTCACCCGCGCCGCCGACCAGGCCGCCCGACTGCTGCCCACCCTGCTCGGCGCGGACGGCCCGCGCACGTACCTCCTGGTCTCGCAGAACCCGGCGGAGCTGCGCGCCACCGGCGGCATGTTCGGCGCGTACGCCCTGATCAAAGCCGCGAACGGTCGGCTGCGGATGGCCGGGCAGGGCACCAGCGCCAGCCTGGGGCGGTTCACCCCGCCGCTGAATCTGAGCCGGGACGTCCGGGCGCTCCACGCCGACCTGCCCGGGACGTACCCGGCGGACGTCAACCTGACGCCGCACTTCCCGACGGCAGCCGCCCTCTACCGGGAGATGTACCGGCGTCGCAGCGGCACGACCGTGGACGGCGTGCTCGCCGTCGATCCGGTGGTCCTGTCCTACCTGCTCCAGGCCACCGGACCGGTGTCCGTGCCGGGCCAGCCCGCGCTCGTCGGCGAGAAGGTGGTGCAGACCCTGCTGTCGGACGCGTACCAGCGGCTCAAGCCGGCCGAGCAGGACGAGTACTTCGCGGCCTCCTCGGCGGCCGTCTTCACCGCGTTCTTCTCGCGGGACGTCAATCCCCGGGCGTTTTTGTCCGGTATCGGGCGTTCTATCACTGAACGTCGCGTATTGTTCTGGAGTGCCCGGCCGGACGAACAGCGGATCATCGGCGACAACCGGCTGGCCGGATCGCTGCCGGAGCAGGAGACCGTGCCGACGGTCGGCGTGTTCCTGAACGACGGCAGCGGCGCGAAGCTCGGCTACTACCTGCGCCCGGCGGCCACCCTGACCGTCGGGGAGTGCCGGCCGGACGGTCGCCGGCAACTCCGGTTGCGGTTCACGCTCCACTCGACCGCTCCGGCGCGCGGGCTGAGCGCCTCCGTGCTCGGCCTCGGCCTGGCCGGCGACCCGTACACCGCCCGCACGTTCGTCTCCGTTTACAGCCCCGCCGGCGGCGCGGTGCTCGGCAGCCGGCTCGACGGCCGCGACGCCGGCGCCGGCAGCGGCTACGAGCGGCGCCGGCAGGTAGCGGTCGCCAACGTCGAGGTCCGCCCCGGCGCCACCCGGACGCTCGAGGTCGACCTGCTGACCGGCGCGACCGGCAGCGGCGACGGCGAGCTGTGGCTCACCCCCACCGTCACCCCATGGACCACCCAAGTTGTTTCCGCACCGCACTGTGCTCAGTAGAAGGGAACCAACCATGCGGCTATCCCGCATCATCATGGCGCTCACGGTCGGCTTGGCCGTCGTGGCCGCGCCGACCGCGGCGGGGGCGGCGCAGCCGCAGCCGACACCGTCGCAGACCGAAACCGACCCGCCGCAGCCACCGCCGTACCCGCCCCAGCCGCCGGTGATCACCGTAAGCCCGAGCGCCATCACCCTCGGCGAGACGGTCACCCTGCGGGGTGCCGGGTTCGGGCGGCGCGAGATCGTCGAGGTGAACGTCGCGGTGTCGCCGCTCGCGGCAGGCGTTCCCGGCGAGGGGCGCCGTGCTCCGGGCGAGGGGCGCGGCAGTGACGGCAGCACAGTGGCGATGGCGCCGGTGGCATACCAGGCCGCGGCACCACTGCACTTCACCGTGCGGACCGACGCGAACGGCCGCTTCTCCCGCGTGTACAAGCCGAGCGTGACCGGCCGGCTGACGTTCACCGCCACCGGTCGCACCACGGACAGGACGGCCAGCGCGACGCTCACCGTGCTGCCCGTCACCCAGCCGTCGCCATCCCGTCCGGGCGGGCTGCCCGTGACCGGTGACAGCCTGGGCACACCACTCGCGATCGGCGGTGGGCTGGTGGCCGCCGGCGTGGTGCTGACGCTCGTCGGGATGGCCTGGCGTCGTCGCGGACGGTTCGGAATCGGCTCGACGCGTTCCTGAGTGTGCCCGCATGTAATGGGCGAGGGCGCCCGCCGGCGTGGTCCGGCGGGCGCCCTCGCCTGCTGGGGTTTCCGGTGGGGTGGGTTGCTGTAGGGGTGGGTTGCGGTGGGGGTGGGTTGCGGTGGGGGTGGGTTGCGGTGGGGGTGGGGGGCCGGGGGGGGCGGGGGGGGGGGGGGGGGGCGGGGGGGGCCCCCCCCCCCCCCGGGGGCCCCCCCCCCCCCCGGGGCGCGGGGGGGCCCCCGGCGCGGGGGGGGGCCGGCCCCCC
>NZ_JBICUP010000010.1:0-126208 GCF_043198215.1 Micromonospora sp. NPDC048830 | reverse complement strand
GCGGGGGGGGGGGGGGGGGGGGGGGGGGGGGGGGGGGGGGGGGGGGGGGGGGGGCCCCGCCGTGCCCGGCTCCGGGCGGTCAGGCTTGATCCCTGCGCCGGTCACGGCGGGCCCCACCCGGTCCGTCGTGCGCGCTGTCCGCCCGGATGCGCGGGCTGCGCCGTCCCCCCCCTCCTGGGGTACGCCGTTGGGCGCCCGGGTCAGATCCGCGCACCCCCTCCAAGATCCGCACACTTTCACGGAAGCTGTTGCCTCCTCGCGTGTTCGAGGCCACACCTTCCGTGAGGTTGTCCGGATCTTGCCCGCCGCCCACACACCCTGATGGGTGGCATGTCCGGTTTTGGCTGTGATCGAGGTGCTGGCGGGGCGGAATCGGGGCCGGGGCGGGGGCGTTGAACACCGGTGCACGACCGAGGAAGGCCCCTACGGGTTGGGGTGACTGCGGGTCCCCTGGAATGATGGCGGGTCGCCGGTCGTTGTGCATGGTCCCGGCGCCCGCAACGAGGCAACCCCCGTGACGAGGCACCCCTGCCCCGCGGTCGCACCGGGCAGAGACTCTTCCCCCTTTTCACGCTTTCGAGCGCCTGACGGTGCTTGCGCACGCCTGCCCGATCCCCCTCGGCGGTGTGTGCGCCAACCCCCGAATGGAGCTTTCGATGATGAACACGATGCTGCGTAAGAGCGTTCTCGGTGTTGCCGGTCTCGCGTTCGCCGGTGGGCTTGCCGCCGGCCCCCTGCACGCCACGAACGCCACCACCGCCTCGCCGGTCGAGGCCAAGCCCGTCGCCGTGGTGCAGACCGACAAGCCCGACAGCGGCAAGCTGATCCCGCACGGGGTGCAGGGCGCGCAGTCCCGCATCGACCTTGACGGCGAGCAGGTGGCGAACGTGAAGGCGATCATCGCCGCGACGAAGAAGGCCGGCCTGCCCGAGCGGGCCGCCGTCATCTCGATCGCCACGAGTCTCCAGGAGTCGAAGCTGGAGAACCTGGGGCACCTGGGTGACCGTAACGACCACGACTCGCTGGGCCTGTTCCAGCAGCGGCCGTCGTCGGGTTGGGGCACCCCGGAGCAGATCACGGACCCGGAGTACTCGACGACGGCGTTCCTGAAGGGTTTGAAGCAGGTGGACGGGTGGCAGGACATGCCGCTGACCGACGCCGCCCAGACGGTGCAGGTGTCGGCGTACCCGGACGCGTACGCGCAGTGGGAGCAGCAGGCCGCCGACCTCGTCACCCAGCACTGGAACAGCTGACACAGGCACAAAAACGCCGCTGGCCGGCACCCCACAGGACGGGGTGCCGGCCAGCGGCGTGTTCAGGTCGCGCGGCGGGCGTAGGTAGCCGATGGTGACGGGCGTCAAGGAGGGGCGCTGCCCTTCCGTCGCCCGCGCTGGATGTCCAGCAGGGCGGCCAGCAGGGCGAGCGCGACGATACCGGCGGCCAGCAGCAGCGATCGCCGGAACGCCGAGGCCCAGTCCCCGTGCGTGGCGGCCAACGACGAGAAGAAGAGCGCGCCGACGGCCGCGATGCCGGCGGCGGAACCGATCCGTTGGCCGGTCTGGAGCATTCCCGCGCCGCTGCCCGCCTGGGGCACCGGCACCTGCGAGAGGGTGAGGGTCTGGTTGGGCGTGATGACCAGGCCGCTGCCCAGCCCGGCGACCAGTAGCGGGACGGCCGTACGGAGCGGGACGCCACTGTGCGGCTCGCCGCGCAGCACGAACACCACCGCGCCGAGGCCCAGCATCACGACGAGCAGGCCGACGGCGACCAGTGGCCGGCCGTACCGGTTGACGATCCGGCCGCCCAGCGCGGAGGCGGCGGCCGACCCCAGGGCGAACGGCGTGATCGCCACGCCGGCGACCAGGGCGCTGTAGCCGAGACCGATCTGCAGGTACAGCGTGAAGATGAAGAAGATCGCGGTGAACCCGCCGAAGTAGAGCAGCGCGATCAGGGCTCCCAGCGAGTACGACCGGAACCGGAACAGCCGCAGGTCGAACAGCGGCGCCCGGTGTCGCGCGTACCGGTGCTCCCACAGCGCGAAGCCGGCGAGCACGACGAGTCCGGCGGGGATCAGCAGCCACTTCCACGGCGTCTGCCACTGCCGCTCCTGCACCAGCGGCAGCAGTACCAGCACCACGCCGGCGCCGAGCAGCAGCACCCCGAGCGGGTCGAGTCGGTTGCGCTCGGCCGTGCCGGCAGGCTGCGCCGGCAGCAGGCGCCAGCCGAGGACGACCGCGACGACGCCCACCGGGACGTTGACGAAGAACACCCACCGCCAGCCGTCCTGCTCGCCGCCGAGCTGGATCAACAGCCCGCCGAGCAGCGGCCCGATCGCGGTGGAGATGCCGATGGTCGCGCCGAGCAGCCCGAACGGTCGACCCCGCTCCGGGCCCCGGAACAGCTGCTGGATCAGGCCGGTGACCTGCGGGTTGACGATGCCGGCGGCGGCGCCCTGCAACAGCCGCGCCCCGACCAGCCACTCGGGCGAGCGGGCCAGCCCGGCCAGGGCGCTGGTGAGGGTGAACAGGGCGATGCCGAGGACGAACGCGTTGCGCCGTCCCCGGGCGTCGCCGAACCGGCCCGCCGGCACGAGCGCCAGGCCGAAGGTGAGCGCGTACCCGGACAGGACCCACTGCAGGTCGCTCGGGGTGGCCCGGAGCGCCCGGTCTATCGACGGCACCGCGACGTTGACGATGCTCACGTCGAGCAGGGTCATGAAGGCGGCGACCAGCCCGACGCCGAGCGCCTGCCACCGTCGCCGCTCGTCGCCGGGGTCCGCCGGCCGGCCCGGCTGTTCGGCGCTGGTCACGGTGCCCCCCGTAGCCCGGCGGTCGAATGTCCCTGACCGCTACCCGCGCCCGGTGGGGGCAAACCGCGACCGGGCGGACTCACGCCATCTGGCGGGCGCACCAGCGGGGGCCGAAGTCCAGGCCCGCCATGGGGGAGTCCTCCCGGTGCAGGAGGTTCTTCTCGGTCAGCATGTGCAGCGGGGCGTGGATCTCCTCCGCGGACAGCCCCGACTCCGCCGCGATCATGTCAGGGTACGGGACCTGCCCCCGGGCCTCCAGCGCCGTCACCGCCTGGTACACCCGTTCCTCGACGTCCGACAGACGTACCTGCTGCATCGCTCTCCTCCTCGGCGTGACCGCCCGCCAGGGGCGGAACTGCGCTGCGCGGTTACCCGCCGCCCCGCCGTTGATGCCCGCCCGATCGAGCGGTTCGGCCCCGCCGTACCCGGACGCGCCCCGCCACCTGCCGGGGCGCGGCGCGCGGGCCGTCGCGGCGGGCCGTGCCCTAGGCTGCAACCGTGATCAACTGGGACCTGGTCGTCGTCGGCGGTGGCCCCGCCGGGCTCTCCGCCGCCCACGTCGCGGCCACCGCCGGGCTGCGCACCCTGGTCGTCGAGCGGGCCGCCCACCCCCGGTACAAGACGTGCGGCGGTGGCCTCATCGGCACGTCCGCCGCGGCCGTCGGCGACCGGATCGACGTGCCGGCGCACGACCGGGTGGACCGGGTGACGTTCACTCGGGACGGCCGGCGGGAGTTCACCCGCCGGCACGCGGCGCCCCTGCTGGCGATGGTGCGCCGCGAGGAGTTCGACGACCGGCTGCGCGCCGCCGCCGTCGCCGCCGGGGCCGAGCTGCGCGAGCGGGCCGCGGTCCGCGCCCTGGAGCAGCACCCCGAGGGGGTACGCCTGCGGCTCGCCGACGGCGAGACCGTGCACGCCCGTACGGTGATCGGCGCCGACGGTTCCTCCGGGGTGACCGCCCGCCACGTCGGCGTCCGGTACCGGCAGGTGGATCTGGGGCTGGAACTGGAGTTGCCGGTGCCGGAGCGGGAGCAGCGCCGCTGGCGCGGGCGACTCCTGCTGGACTGGGGGCGCATCCCCGGGTCGTACGCGTGGGTCTTCCCCAAGGGCGACCGGCTGACGGTCGGGGTGATCGCGGCCCGGGGCGAGGGGGAGCGGACCCGCGAGTACCTGCGCCGGTTCGTCGACCGGCTCGGCCTGTCCGGGGTGAGCGCGGAGCACGACTCCGGGCACCTGACCCGCTGCCGCGCCGACGACGCGCCGCTGCGCCACGGCCGGGTGCTGGTGGCCGGCGACGCGGCCGGCCTGCTGGAACCGTGGAGCCGGGAGGGCATCAGCTACGCGCTGCGCTCCGGGGCGCTGGCCGGGGCGGCCGTCGTCGACGGCGATCTGGACGGCTACCGGCGGTCGGTGGAGCGGGACCTGGTGCCCTCGATGCGGGCCGGGTACCGGCTGCTGGACGTGTTCTCCCGGCGGCCGGACGTCTTCCACGCGCTGCTGGCCACCCCGCCCGGCTGGCGGATGTTCGTCCGGTTCTGCCAGGGCCTGACGAGCTTCGAGGAGACACTGACGCGGGCGCCGGTGCGGGCGGGGCTGGCCCTGCTGGACCGCCTCCCGTCGGCCCGGCAGACCCGTCGGCGGGCCGCCGCCGGCTGAGCCGTCCCACGTACGCGGACGGGGCCGCGGGTGTCGCCACCCGCGGCCCGCCGCACGACGTCGCGTCAGAAGACCGGCACGCCCGCGCGCACCAGCTTCCAGTGGGGGACGTAGAAGTCGGCCGGGTCGATGACGCCCTTGGCCTGCGCCCAGTCGATCAGCAGCTTCCGCTGGCCGGCCGGCCTGCTGATGTCGAAGACGTAGAGCCCGGCCACGTCGCGGATGCGCACGTCACCGGCGGGGAAGACCGCCGTGCGGCTGAACGGGGCCGCGATCGACAGCACCGGCAGGCCCGCGTACGCCGTGCCGGCCAGCGCCTCCGTGACCACCTCGGTCTGGACGTGGTTGATGAAGTCCAGGATCGGGGTTTCCTTTACCGGGACTCGGCGGCCGACAGCTCCACACTCGACTGGGCGACGACATGGTTGACGTACGCGACGGTCTTGCCGTGCTGGCCGCGCACGGCCGCGAGGACCGCCGGGTCCTCGACCACCGTGTTGGTGTTCAGCATGCTGGCGCGCTTGGCGGCGACCTTCCAGCCGCCCCGCTCGCGGACCAGGGTGAAGTCCATCCGGGTCAGCCGCTGGCCCCACCTCGAGGGCTCGGACATCAGCACCTGGGCGCCGGTCTCCGTGTTGGTCACGAACTTCTCGACGACCTCGTTGTGCGCGTGGCCGAAGAGGATCGCGTCGATCCCGGGCACCTGCTCGGCGATCATGGTGCACGGGTTCTCGTTCGGCAGCTCCGGGCCGTAGCTGGAGGTGCCGCTGTCGCCGCCGTGCGCCGAGATCACGACGAGGTCGGCGCCGCGCTCCCGCATGATCGGCACCCACTTGGCGGCGGTCGCCACCATGTCGGCGAAGACCAGCTTGCCCTCGACGTTGCCCTTGTCCCAGATCGCCACGCCGGGGTTGGTCAGGCCCAGGATGCCGACCTTCAGCTTCGGCGCGCCGGCGCCGCCGAGGTCGACCTCCTTGATGACGTACGGCAGATACGCCGGCTTGCCGGTGGCCTCGTTGATCGCGTTCGCGGCGAGGGCCGGGAAGCCGAGCTGGCCGATCCACCTGGCCAGCAGCGGCAGCCCGTAGTTGAACTCGTGGTTGCCCAGCGTGACGGCGTCGTACTTCAGCACGTTCATCGCGTTGGCCATCGGGTGCGTCTCGCCGGTGACGGTGATCGGCTTCTGCTTGGCGTAGTACGTGGCCAGCGGGGTGCCCTGGATGGTGTCGCCGGCGTCGAGCACCAGGGTCGCCTTGCCCGCGCGCTCCGCCCGGATCTGGTTGACCAGGGTGGCCAGCTTCGCGACGCCGATGTCGTTGTGGCGGCTGTCGTCGTACTCGGCGTCCTTGTAGTAGTCCCAGTTGTAGACGTTGCCGTGGGTGTCCGAGGTGCCCAGGATCGTCAGGTCCCAGGTCTTCGTGCCCTTCGACTCGGCCGCCCGGGCGGGAACGCCGACGATCAGGGGGGCGGTCGCGGCGGCGGCCGCGACGGCCAGCACCTGGCGGCGCGATGCGCCGGAGGAGGAGGTCATGAGGAGCCTTTCCATGGGGGTGTACGCGCCCCGTGGACGCCGAGCGCACCACAACCATCCCTGGTCACCAGTGTCACAGCGGCCCGAGCTGTGCCACACCACCGGCGCCGAGCGACAGCCCGGCGTGGCAGCCGACCATTCGCTCGACGAGTCTTTCGGCTTCGGCGGGGTCGTCCGTCCGGCGTGTCTTTCGGCTTCGGCGGGGTCGTCCGCCCGGTGTGCCTTCCGGCCTCAGCGGGGCCAGGTTGCCAGGCGGGCGCGGAGGCAGCCGACCTGCTCCGGGCCCAGGCCGTACCGGGCGAAGCGGCGGTCCGGCAGGCGGTCCAGGTAGCGGCCGGCGGCCCGGACGTCCTCCGGGTCGAGCGCCGGGTCCACCTGGCGGGCCAGGTCGAGCAGCTCGGGCACCGGGTAGTGCTCCAGGGCCGCCGCCACGTCGATGAAGTCGCGCACCTCCCGCCGGTTGACCAGCGCGGCCGTCTTGTTCGCCACCAGGTCGCGCAGGTCCATCACCGGTCCGAGGTCCATCACCACCGGGCTTCGTCGCCGGTCGAGCCGGGCCAGGCTCAGCCGGATCTGCCGGGAGCCCCGGCTGACCACGAAGTCCTTCAAGTCCCGGTCGAACCCGGCGAACAGCTCGCCCAGGTCGCTGTCCGGGTCGGCGTCGGTCACCTCGAAGCCGGCCTCCTCCAGCGCCGCCCGTACCCCCGTCGCCGCCGCGGCCGCCGCTCCCTCGACGTCGGCGAAGAGGTCCACGTCCTCCGTCGGCCGGAAGGTCAACCCGTGCGCGGCCCAGGCCACCCCGCCGCCGAGCACGAACCGGTGCCGCCCGGCGACCGACAGGGCGACCCGGGCGACCTCGCGGTAGAAGTCGTCCGGCGGGGCGTTGTCACTCACGCCGCGCGCAGCTCGTCGTGCCGGTGCTCCCACGCCTCGCGGACCCCGCGGGGCAGGTTGAGCAGGCACCACACCTGGCGCAGCAGGTGACCGTTGACCAGTTCGCGCAGGTCGTCCGCGCGGGTGGTCTCGCGCAGCACGTTCTCGTACATCCAGAGCAGGTCGTCCGGGTCGGCCAGGTCGAAGGTGCGCTCCGCGTTCCACATCAGGCGTACGGGCAGCTCGACGATGCCTCGGGTGGGGCCCGTCAGCTCGGCCAGGGTGGAGGTGACCACGGCGGGGCGGCCCGGGCGGGCCAGGAAGGCCACGCCGGTGGAGGTGGGGGAGACGCCCTGCATGGTGTCAGGGTAACGCCTGGTCGGGGTGGTGGGGCGGTGCCGTTGCCCGGTTGGTGTGCGGTGGATCCGGCCCCGGGCCTCGCGTTCGTTCGTCGAGATGGGGGTGGTTGCGGTGGGGGTGGGTTGCGAAGGGGTGGTTGCGGTGGGGGTGGGGTGGGGTCCGCCCGGACCCGCTCCCGGCGGGGAGGCGTTTTACCAGCGCCCGGCACCGCGGGCCCCCACCCCCCCCCCGCCCCGGCGCGGTCCCTGGGCACGGTACCGGGTGGAGGCCCACCCGCCTGGCTGCGGTCCGGTAGCCGTGTGGTGATCGACTCGATGTCGGCGACATGGCGGGCATCCCGGGGCCCGGACACCGCCATGTCGGCGACATGGAGTGGATCAACTCGTCCGCGTGTCCCGTTCGCGTCGAATGTCCGGCCTGGGCGTGCTGGTTTGACGCAGGTGGACGGGTGGCAGGACATGCCGCTGACCGAGGCCGCGCAGACGGTGCAGGTGTCGGCGTACCCGGACGCGTACGCGCAGTGGGAGCAGCAGGCCGCCGACCTCGTCGCCCAGCACTGGAACAACTGACCCACCCAGCACAACCGAACACGCACGACCGAACATGCAGGCAGGACTCGGCTGGCCGGCACCCCACAGGACGGGTGCCGGCCAGCGGTGTCTTCACAGCAGAATGAGGGCGTGGGTGCGACGGGGGAATGGTTGGAGCGGACCGGGGTGGTGGTGCTGCCGCGCGGGGCGACGGTACGCGGCCGACGGATCGGCGATCCGGCCACGCCCGCCGACTTCGCCCTGCTGCTGGCGCCCGGGCCGGTGCCGGCGTGGGCGTACCGGCGTGTGCGCTGGCCGGACTTCCTGCTGCCACTGGACCGGGCCGACGCCCTGGACGCCCTCGGCGAGGCGCTGCGTCGGGCGTACGCCGGGGAGCGGGTGGAGGTGGCCTGCCGCGGCGGTGCCGGCCGCACCGGGACGGCGCTCGCGGCGCTCGCCGTGCTCGACGGGCTGCCCGCCGAGCGGGCGGTGGCGTGGGTACGCGAGCGCTACCATCCGCGCGCGGTGGAGACGCCGTGGCAGCGGCGCTGGCTCCGGCGGCTGCCGGGCTGACCCCCTCCGGCGGCGGCCGCGCTGGCCGCTGCCAGACGCCCCGGCGCCCGCCGGTGACTGCTGCCCTGATGCCCCGGCGCCCGCCGGTGACTGCTGCCCTGATGCCCCGGCGCCCGCCGGTGACTGCTGCCCTGATGCCCCGGCGCCCGCCGGTGACTGCTGCCCTGATGCCCCGGCGCCCGCCGGCGACTCCTGCCCCGACGCTGGTCGGCCTGGGCAAGGACATCGACGGGCGGGCGGTCACCGCGCCCCGGCCCGTCAGCGGGCGACGTACTCGCGCAGGTGGGTGGCGGTGAGGGTGTCTCCGCGCGCGACGAGATCGGCCGGGGTGCCGGTGAAGACCACGCGCCCACCGTCGTGGCCCGCGCCCGGACCGAGGTCGATGATCCAGTCGGCGTGCGCCATGACCGCCTGGTGGTGCTCGATGACCACGACCGTGTTGCCGGCGTCCACGAGGCGGTCCAGCAGGGCCAGCAGGTTGTCGACGTCGGCGAGGTGCAGCCCCGTCGTCGGCTCGTCCAGCACGTAGGTGTTCGCCCTCTCGCCCATGTGAATGGCCAGCTTGAGCCGCTGCCGCTCACCGCCGGACAGGGTGGTCAGCGGCTGGCCGAGGCTCAGGTAGCTCAGCCCCACGTCGGCCAGGCGGTCCAGCACCGACCGGGCCGGGCCGCTGGGGAAGAAGTCCCGGGCCTCGGTGACGGACATGGCGAGGACCTCGCTGATGTTCTTC
Source organism: Micromonospora sp. NPDC048830 (assembly GCF_043198215.1). NCBI lineage: Bacteria > Bacillati > Actinomycetota > Actinomycetes > Micromonosporales > Micromonosporaceae > Micromonospora > Micromonospora sp. NPDC048830. Next base: position 117,146 of record NZ_JBICUP010000010.1, on the reverse strand, counting down.
CCGCGCAGGGTGTAGGCGAGCACCCCGGGGGTGAACCGGCGCCCCTCGCACTGCTCGCACACCGAGGCGACCCCGGCCGTCATCGCCAGGTCGGTGTAGACCAGGCCGATGCCCTTGCAGCCCGGGCACGCGCCCTCGGAGTTGGCGCTGAACAGGGCCGGCTTGACCTTGTTCGCCCTGGCGAAGGCGGCGCGGATCGGGTCGAGCAGCCCGGTGTAGGTGGCGGGGTTGCTGCGTCGGGAGCCGCGGATCGCGGACTGGTCGACCACCACCACCCCCTCGCGGCGGGGAAGCGAGCCGTGGATCAGCGAACTCTTGCCGGAGCCCGCGACACCGGTCACCACGGTCAACACGCCGAGCGGCACGTCGACGTCGACGTCGCGCAGGTTGTGCAGGTCGGCCCCGCGGATGGGCAGGTGTCCGGTGGGCCGGCGGACGTGCTCGCGCAGGCGTACCCGGTGGTCCAGGTGCCGTCCGGTGAGCGTGCCGGAGCGGCGCAGCCCGGCCACGTCGCCGACGTAGCAGACGCGCCCGCCGTCCGGGCCGGCCCCCGGGCCGAGGTCGACCACGTGGTCGGCGATCGCGATGGTCTCCGGCTTGTGCTCCACCACCAGCACCGTGTTGCCCTTGTTCCGCAGCCGCAGCAGCAGGGCGTTCATCCGGGCGATGTCGTGCGGGTGCAGGCCGACCGTCGGCTCGTCGAAGACGTACGTGACGTCGGTGAGGCTGGAGCCGAGATGGCGCACCATCTTCACCCGCTGCGCCTCGCCCCCGGAGAGGGTGGCGGACTCTCGGTCGAGGCTGAGGTAGCCCAGGCCGATCTCGACGAGCGACTCCAGCAGGTCCCGCAGGTTGCCCACCAGCGGCGCGACCGACGGGTCGTCCATGCCCCGGACGAACTCGGCCAGGTCGCTGATCTGCATCGCCGAGCATTCGGCGATGTTGCGGCCGGCGATCCGGGCGGACAGGGCGGCCTCGTTGAGCCGGGCGCCGTGGCAGTCGCCGCAGGTGGTGAAGGTGACCGCCCGCTCGACGAACGCCCGGATGTGCGGCTGCGTCGGCTCCTTGTCGCCCAGGTAGAGCCGGCGGACCTTGACCACGAGGCCCTCGTACGTGAGGTTGCCACCACCGACCCTCAGCTTCGTGACGGGTTTGTGGAGCAGGTCCTGCCACTGCTGCGGGGTGTAATCCTGCAACTTGACGTCCGGATCGAACAGGCCGGAGGTGGCGAAGACCTTCCAGTACCAGGAGTCGACCCCGAAGTTCGGTACGGTGATCGCGCCGTCGTTGAGCGACCGTTCCACGTCCACGAGCTGGTGCACGTCGAGGTCCGAGACCCGGCCGATCCCCTCGCAGGTGGGGCACATCCCCTCCGGGAGGTTGAAGCTGAACGCGCCGGCCGGGCCGACGTACGGCCGGCCCAGGCGGCTGAAGACGATGCGCAGCATGGCGTACGCGTCGGTGGCCGTGCCCACGGTCGACCGCGAGTTCGCGCCCATCCGCTCCTGGTCGACGACGATGGCGGCGCTGAGGTTGCGCAGCGAGTCGACGTCCGGTCGGGACCGGCTGGGCATGAACGACTGGAGGAACGCGCTGTAGGTCTCGTTGATCAGGCGCTGCGACTCGGCGGCGATGGTGCCGAAGACGAGCGAGGACTTCCCGGAGCCGGAGACCCCGGTGAAGACGGTGAGCCGCCGCTTGGGGATGTCGACGGAGACGGACGCGAGGTTGTTCTCCCGGGCGCCGCGTACCTCGATCATGTCGTGGCTGTCGGCGACGTGCCGTGCTGGCTGCTGCATCGGAACCCTTCACGCGATTCGAGGACAGGCGAAACCCGCCCGGTTTGTGCTGTCCAGGGCCTGGCCGCTTCAATTGTCTCATTCGCCGCCCGGTGGAGACTTTCGTTGAGCTGCCACGCCCGGCCCGGCCCGGAACGGGCGGGAAAGTCTCAAACGGAGGGGCAACCGGTACGGGGAACGTCGTGAGCGGGCGCGCGCGGCGGTTGCGGGCGGTCGACCTGGCCCGGGCGGCCGACCTGTCGGTCCAGCAGATCCGCAACTACGTCGCGTTGTGCACGGCGGAGAACATCGACGGGCTGCTGCCACGGTGTCCGTCCGGCCCGACGCCTCGACCGCCGGCACGAGCAGATCGCTGTCCACCCGCGCCAGATACGCCAACAGGTCGGCCTTCGACGACCCGTCCGCGGTGATCTCGGGCGCTCCGAACCGCATCTCCTTGGAGGTGAGGGCGCTCGCGTAGTTGCACTCGATCCGGCCGAGATGCCGGAACTGTCGCCACCGGTGGCCCACCGTCGAGGCGGGAGAGTGCCCCAGCTCCCGGTCGGTCAGCCAGCCCAGCAGCTCGAACGTGCGCCCCCGGACCGGGCGCCAGCGATCCAGGAACCGGTCCTCGGTGGATGATCCACTCCAGCCGCCATCCGTCGTGACGGGTCCGCCGCCGTCCGTGCCGCAGATTCTATGGGCGTTCGCTCACGTGCGCGCGGATCCCGGCGTACTGACCTGCCCCATGCGATCATCACCCGCGCCGGCGGCGAGAGACGGCCGCGCCGGTGTCGGCTCCCGCCGATCATGCCCGTTAGGGTGGCTGGCCATGAGGGTTCCGATGCTGGTCGCAACGGCCGCCGTCGTACTCGCCGCCGGGCCGGCCGTGCCGGCCGCCGCCGCACCCGCCCGCGCCGGCGCGGGCGCCGCCGTACCGGGGCCGGCCGCCGTCGCGCCGGGCGTGGCCGTCCCGGGTGTCCCCGGTGCCCGGGCGGCCGCCGCCACGCTGCCCTGCCCGAAGGCGAAGGCACCGAAGGTGCAGCGCTCCCCGCGGCCGACGCCGCCGCCGTCGGTGCCCGAGCACCAGGCCGTGGGCGGCGCCGCACTGGCCACCCCGGGCCTGGTCGTGCCGGCCGGCGCGCCCGCCCCGCCGGCGGTCACCGCGACCTCCTGGCTGGTCGCCGACCTCGACACCGGCGCGGTGCTCGGCGGCTGCGGCCCGCACGAGTACGCCACGCCGGCCAGCGTGCAGAAGCTGCTGCTGACCGCCACCGCGCTGCCGAGGCTGGACCCGAAGCAGGTGGTGACGGTGACCCGCGAGGATCTGAAGATCGCTCCGGGCAGCTCCGCCGTCGGCCTTGTCGAGGGCGGCCGGTACACCGTCGAGACCGTCTTCCTGGGGCTGCTGCTGCAGTCCGGCAACGAGGCGGCCAACGTGCTGGCCCGCCTCATCGGCGGCGCGGACGGGGCGGCCGCCGGGGTCCGGGCGATGAACGAGCAGGCACGGCACCTCGGTGCCCTGCAGACCCGCGCGGTGACCCCGTCGGGCCTGGACGCTCCCGGCCAGTTCACCAGCGCGTACGACCTGGCGCTGATCGCCCGGGCCTGCTTCGCGAACCCGACCTTCCGCCGGTACGCGCTCACCGAGCGGACCCAGATCCCCGCCCAGCCCGCCCTGCGGCGGAAGGGCTTCCAGATCCAGAACGAGAACCAGCTCATCTACCGCTACCCGGGCGCCCTCGGCGGCAAGACCGGCTTCACCGACTACGCCCGGCACACGTACGTCGGCGCCGCCCAGCGCGACGGCCGGCGGCTGGTGGTCACCCTGCTCGGCGCCGAGCCCCGGCCCATACGCGGCTGGGAGCAGGGGGCGGCGCTGCTGGACTGGGCCTTCTCGCTGCCGCGGGACGCCGCGGTGGGGCGGCTCGTCGAGCCGGGGGAAACGGCCGCGGACCCGGCCCCGGCGTCCGCCTCGGCCGCCGCCCGGCAGCCCCGGGCCGTGGCCGCCCACGACGTCCGCGCGGCCGGCCTGTCCGAGGCCTGGCCGCTGGTCGCCGTCGCGGTGGCCGCCGTCGCGGCGGTGGGGCTGGTGGCCCTGCTGCTCCGCCGGCGTCAGCGCCGGACCTGACGGGCCGGACGCCCCGCCGCCAGCCCCTTCTCCACCAGTGCATCCCACCTGGGTCTCGCCCGGCGTCGACATCTACGGATTTGAGGCGAGAGGGCTGCCGTCTTCAGGCGGCAGGTGAATCGCTGCCCTGATGCTGCTCTGTTAGTTACGTGCCGTTCGATCGCCGAGGCCGACCGCCGGCACTGACCGCCGGCACTGACCGCCGGGCCGTCCGCCCCCGGCCCGTCGCACCGTCCACGATGGAGCGGCGGGCCGGGGCGGACGTAACGGGCGGGCCGGGAACGGCGCTCAACGCGGGGAAGCAGCGCGCCGCCGCGCCGCCCGTGCCCGGGCCGCGGTACGGGCGGCGCGCCCGACACATGGGGGAGCGAGCGCGATGGCGGCGCTACGACGATTCCTGTTACTGAGCCTTCCGGCGCTGCTGCTGGTCGCCCTGGGCGCGGCCCCGGCGGTGGCCGCGGCGCTGCGGCCGCCCACCGGGGTGACCGCGGCCTGGGTGGGCACGGGCAAGGCCCGGGTGAGCTGGCAGTCCGCCGGCGTGCTCGTCAGCTACGACGTGCTGCGGGCCGCCGCCCCCGACGGGGCGTACAGCCTGCTGGGCACCACGAACCAGTTGGAGTGGAGCGACGACACCGTCGGGGTGGGGGTCGCCTACTCGTACGTGGTCCGCAGCCGCGCCAGCGGCAAGGTCTCCGGCAACTCCGACCCGGCGGTGCTTCCGGCCGCCCTGGCGCCCCCGGGCGACCTGCGGCACACGGCGTACCCGGACCGGGTCGAGCTGGCCTGGGCCACGGTGGCCGGGGCCACCTCGTACGAGATCCGCCGCGGCGCCCGGGACGGCTCCGGCGAGCAGCTGGTGGGCGCCACCGCCGGCTCGTCCTTCGTCGACCGGTCCGTGACCGACGCGACCGGCTACACCTACTGGATCCGGGCCACCGACGGCGTCTCCAGCGGCACGTCCCGCCCGCTGCCGGTGCTCACCGGCCAGCCGACCGTGGTCAGTCTGCGGGTCAGCCCGGGCACCACCGAGACCGGCCAGTGGGTGCTGCTCACCGCCCGGGTGACCACCGGCACCGCCGGCGTGCGGGCCTTCGGCGATGTCACCTTCTACCGCGACGAGGTCCGGTTCGGCGCCCAGTCGGTCTCCGACGGCCTCGCCGAGCGGCAGTGGGCGGCCGAGGCCGGTCACGTCAGCGTCGACTACTCCGGCGATCCCGGCCGCGGCCTGGGCTCCAGCAGCCCGGCGCCGGTGACGCACACCGTGGTGCCGCGGGTCGCCGAGCCGGCCGCGTTCGGCGGCATCCAGGTGCACGCCGCCGGCCTGGAGTCCTGGCCGACGGCCAGCGCCGTCGCTGACGTGACCGGCGACGGCCGGGCCGACGTCCTCATGACGACCCAGGTGTTCGGCACGGGCGCCCCGGCGACCGACTTCAAGCTGTGGGTCTTCGCCCAGCAGTCCGACGGCACCCTCGCCGAGCCGCAGCTGCTGGCCACCAACGGCGCCCCGGCGGCCACGATGCGCATCGCCACCGGCGACGTCGACGGCGACGGGGCGACCGACGTGGCCGTCACCACCCGCGGCGGGCTGGATGTGTTCTTCTCCGCCGGCGGAACCCTGACCGGGCCGGTGCCGGTCGCCGTCGCCGGGGGCGGCGACTCCCTCAGGGGCGACGTGCGGCTGGCCGATATGGACGGCGACTCCCGGGCGGACCTCGTGGTGGCCGGCCTCACCGGCGTCGCCGTGGTCCACGGCCGGGCCGACCGCACGTTCGGCGCCCCGACGCCGGTCGCGGCGGTGGTCAGCAAGCAGGTCGAGGTCGGCGAGGTCACCGGCGACGGCCGCCCGGACGTGATCAGCCGGGAGGGCCCGTGGAGCGTGGCCGTGTACGCGCAGACCGACACCGGCGGCTACCAGCCCGGCTGGCGTGTCGAACTGGCCGGCGACGGGTACAACGACGTCAACGGGATCGCGGTGGACGACGCCACCGGCGACGGCCTCGACGACCTGGTCGTCACCTCCGGCGGCAACCGCCCCACCTCCCGCCTGTCGGTGCACGCGCAGCAGCCGGGCGGCGGGCTCGCCGCACCGGTCGTCTACCCGCTGTACGACATCCCCGCCCAGGTGATGCTGGCGGACATGGACGGCGACGGCCGGCGCGACGTGCTGGTGCTGCACGCCGGCTGGGAGACGATCAGCCAGCTGCGGCAGCGCCCCGAGGGCTGGTTCGGCATCGACCGGTTCACCGACATCCCCGCCCCGGGCAGCCGCGACCACCGGGCCATGGCCGCCGGGGACGTGACCGGCGACGGACGCCCCGACCTCGTCGTCGCCGACTACCGCGCGGGTCTGGTCGTGATCCCGCAGCGCTGACGCCGGAGGCGGTACGTGCCGGAGCCGGGTAGGCCGGCTCCGGCGCGTACCGGGGCGAACCCTGCTACACAGGGTGGATGGGGCAGCGGCGGCGGCCGGGCCGGCCGGGGTGGTGGGCCGCCCTGGCCGTCGCCGCCGCCGTGCCGCTGGCGGCCTGCCCGGCGCCGCCCGGGCCGGCCCCCGCGCCGCCCCCGACGCCCGCCGAGTCGCGCGCGCCGGCCGGCTTCGTCGTCCTGTCCGACGTTGATCCCACGATCGTCTCCGACATCCGGTACGCCACGGCCCACAACTTCGTCGGCCGGCCGATCGCCGGGTACGCCGAGCCCCTGTGCGTGCTCACCCGGCCCGCCGCCGAGGCGCTGAGCCGGGTGCAGCGGGCCGCCCGGGCCGCCGGGCACCGGCTGAAGGTGTACGACTGCTACCGCCCCCAGCGGGCCGTGGCCGACTTCGTGACCTGGGCGGGGCAGCCCGACGAACAGCGGATGAAGGCCGAGTTCTACCCGCATGTCGCCAAGGCGAAACTGTTCGACGACGGGTACGTCGGCGCCCCCACCGCGCACAGCCGGGGCAGCACCCTGGACCTGACCCTGGTCCCCGACCCGCCGCCGTCCCAACGCCCGTACGGCCCGGGCGAGCCCCTGGTCGCCTGCACCGCGCCGCCCGGCCGGCGCTTCCCCGACAACGGCGTCGACATGGGTACGGGCTTCGACTGCTTCGACCCGCTCGCGCACACCGCCGACCCGCGGGTCACCGGCGCGGCCCGGACCAACCGGGAACTGCTGCGGCGGCTGATGACCGACGGTGGGTTCACCAACTATCCCCGCGAGTGGTGGCACTACCGCTACGATGCCGAGCCCTACCCGGACCGGTACTTCGACTTCCCCGTGGCGCGTTCCGCGCTGTGATCGCCCGTGGCGCGCTGTCATCCGGGGCCCGGCCGGTGGCTAGGGTCGCAGGTCATGACCACGCAACGCCCCGCCCCGCCCCTGATCGCCGACGAGCGCGGGATGCTGCGCGCCTTCCTCGACTTCCACCGCGCCACCCTGGCCATGAAGTGCGAGGGCCTCACCGACGAGGAACTGCGCCGCCGGTCGTCGCCGCCGTCGACGCTGAGCCTGCTCGGCCTGGTCCGGCACATGGCCGAGGTGGAGCGCGCCTGGTTCCGGCGGGCGATCAACCGGGAGGACGTGCCGCTGGTCTGGTCGGACCGCGGCGACTTCCAGGAGGCGTACGACGTCTCGTCGGCCAGCGCCGCCGAGGCGTTCGAGGCGTGGCGGCGCGAGGTCGAGCACGCCCGGCGCATCGAGCGGGAGGCCGAGTCGCTGGACGTCCTCGGTCACCAGCCCCGCTGGGGCGAGGACGTGTCGCTGCGCCTGGTCATGCTGCACATGATCCACGAGTACGCCCGGCACAACGGTCACGCCGACTTCCTCCGGGAGGCCATCGACGGCACCGTCGGCGCCTGAGCAGTTTCCGGCCGGCGGGCCCGTCCCCGCCGGCGGGTCGGCCGGTCACGCCGCGCCGGGGGCCGCCCCCTCGCGGGTACGCAGCGGCAGCCACGCCAGCACGTCGCGGATCTTCGCGTCCCAGTACGCCCAGTCGTGCCCGCCGGGGGAGAAGTCCACGGTCAGCGGCACCCCGCGCCGTCGCGCCGTCTCGACGAACCGGGTGTTGTCGTCGAACAGGAAGTCCTCGGTGCCGCAGGCGACGTACAGGGCGGGCAGGTCGTCGCCGGCGCGCTCCAGCAGCGCCATGGTGTCGTCGTCGCTGCCGGGCACCTGCCGGTCGCCGAACGCCGTGCGCCACACCGCCGGATTTACCGGGCTGGTGGGATGGTCCCGCCGCCGGGCGACGTCCAGCGCCCCGGACAGGCTGGCCGCCGCCGCGAACCGGCCAGGCGCCCGCAGCGCCCACTTCACCGCCCCGTACCCGCCCATGGACAGCCCCGCGACGAAGGTGTCCTCCCGGCGCTCGGAGAGCCGGAAGAACGACCGGCACACCTCGGGCAGTTCGGCGCTGAGGAACGTCCAGTACCGGTTGCCGTTCGCCTCGTCGGCGTAGAAACTCCGCCCGGCCTGCGGCATCACCACGGCCAGCCCCAGCGGCGCGACGTACCGCTCGATCGACGTGCGCCGGGTCCAGATCGTGTCGTCGTCGCTGAGCCCGTGCAGGAGATACAGCACGGGCGGGGCGCCGGCGGGCGCACTGGCGGCCAGCCCGATCTGGGAGCCGCCCCGCTCGGGCAGGAGCACGGTCATCGAGGTGCCCATGCCCAGCGCCTCGGAGTGGAAGTCGCACCGGATCAACGCCATGAGCGCCGATGCTACGCGGACGCCCCCGGCCCCGCCGCCGTCCCCGGCGGCCGGAGGAACTTCGGCCGGGACGTCCAAGAGGGTAGATCATCGGTTTACCAGCCTGTAACGTCCAGGCTGCTGGAGCTGTCACAGAGAAGTGGGAGTCAGTGGTGAGCGACGTGTCGACGGCGCTGGGTGTGCGCCTCTACCCCGACCTGGTCGAGCTGGGCGGGCTCGCGTCCGCGCTGGCCCTCACGGCCACCCGGCTCCAGCTCGACGCGGGCCGGATCAGCGCCCCCGAACAGGGCCGCGGCCGCTTCACCTGCGCCTGGCTGACCTCCGAGCGGGGGACGGTCACGGTCAGGCTGGGCTCCCAGGCCCGGTACTTCATGGTCGACCTGGCGACCGACGGCGGGACCAGGGCCTGCGGGGACACGATCGACCTGGACCAGGTCGTGCGGGTGGCCGCCGCGTGGCGCGACGGGACGTCCCTGGCCGACCTCACCGCCCGGTTCCGCTTCGTCGACCACGTCAGCGCCGACCCGGTCGCCGAAACGGCCTGACGGTACGTCCTCACCGGGCCCGCCGAGTGGTGGGCCCGTTCGCGGCAGCTTCCGCCGGCAGCGAGGTGGGCCCGTCGCGGCGGTTCCCGCCGGCCCCGACCCGGCGCCGGCGATATCAATTGTGGCCACCGCGGCCCTGGCCTACCGTGAACGGGCAACGCCGAACGCACGAGCCGGAGGAGGTCGCCGTGGCGCAACGCATCCGTACCCAGGCCCAGCGGCCCACGCCGCGCGGCGGTGACCGGTTGCGCGCCGGCACACCAGCCCGGGGCCGGCGGCGACCGGGGTGGCGGCGCGGATAGCGCCCCACGCCCCACGCAGCCGTCCGACCCGACCGGGGCCGGGCGGCTTTCTCGTCCACCGGCCCTCGGCGGTGGAAACCCTCACCTGGCGTCCCTCAGGGACGATCCCGCGGTTGTAGCGCAGCCTGGGCAGCGCGTCACCCCGCCACGGTGAAGATCGCCGGTTCGAATCCGGCCAACCGCTCCGCAGGAAAACCAACCAAGGAGAGACGACGATGGTATTCACCTCCCTGCCCGGCACCCGCGCGCCCGTACGGGTCTGGACCGACCCGTACGGCATCGAGCCGCAGGCGGCTCAGCAGCTGCGCAACATCGGCGCGCTGCCGTGGGTGGAGGGCGTTGCCGTCATGCCGGACGTCCACTTCGGCAAGGGCGCCACGGTCGGCTCGGTGATCGCGATGCGGCAGGCGGTCTCCCCGGCCGCCGTCGGCGTGGACATCGGCTGCGGGATGTCGGCCGTGCGCACCTCGCTCACCGCCGACGACCTGCCCGACGACCTCGCCCCGCTGCGCGCCGCGATCGAGGCGGCGATCCCGGTCGGCTTCGCCAAGCACGACGACGCGGTCGACCCGCGCCGGGTCCGGGGACTGGAGCAGCGCGGCTGGGACGACTTCTGGCGGCGCTTCGGCACCCTCGACAAGCGGGTGGCGCAGCTGGAGACGCGCGCCCAGCAGCAGCTGGGCACCCTCGGCGGGGGCAACCACTTCATCGAGGTCTGCCTGGAGCAGGGCGGCCCCGACGCCGGGCGGGTCTGGCTGATGCTGCACTCCGGGTCGCGCAACATCGGCAAGGAGTTGGCCGAGCGGCACATCGGCATCGCCCGGCGGCTGCCGCACAACGCCGACCTGCCCGACCGGGACCTCGCGGTGTTCCTCGCCGGCACGCCGGAGATGGAGGCGTACCGCCGGGACCTGTGGTGGGCCCAGGAGTACGCGCGGCGCAACCGCGCGGTGATGCTGGCCCTGCTCAGCGGCGTGGTCCGGGACCGTTTCCCGCAGGTGGGCTTCGACGAGCCGATCAGCTGCCACCACAACTACGTGGCCGAGGAGACGTACGGCGGGGTGGACGTGCTGGTCACCCGCAAGGGCGTCATCCGGGCGGGCGCCGGCGACCTGGGCATCATCCCGGGATCGATGGGCACGGGCTCGTACATCGTGCGCGGCAAGGGGAACCCGGACGCGTACTGCTCGGCGTCGCACGGGGCCGGGCGGCGGATGTCGCGCGGGCAGGCGAAGCGGACGTTCAGCACCGAGGACCTGGTGCGGCAGACGGCCGGGGTGGAGTGCCGCAAGGACGCCGGCGTGGTCGACGAGATCCCCGGCGCGTACAAGGACATCACGGAGGTGATGGCCCAGCAGGAGGACCTGGTCGAGGTGGTCGCCCACCTCAAGCAGGTGGTCTGCGTGAAGGGCTGAGCACCGGCCGGCGCCCCACCCTGGGACGCCGGCCGCGTGGCCGCCGCCCCTGGTCCGGCCCGGCGTCGGGGGTGCTCAGGGGCGCCGGGCGCGGGCGCCCTTGAGGCGGCGGCCCAGCTCCCGGGCGATCTCCCGGTTGGCGTCGCGCTCGGCGATCGCCTGGCGCTTGTCGTACGACTTGCGGCCCTTGGCCAGGCCCAGCTCGACCTTGGCCCACCCGTTGGCGAAGTACATCGACAGCGGGACGAGAGTCAACCCGCCCTCGCGCATCCGGTCCAGGATCCGGTCGATCTCGACGCGGCGCAGCAGCAGCTTGCGGGTGCGGCGGGGCTGGTGGTTGGTCCAGGTGCCGAAGCCGTACTCGGCGATGTGCAGGCCGTACAGCAGCAACTCGCCGTCGCGTTCCTGGGCGAAGGCGTCCACCAGCGAGACCCGGCCGGCGCGCAGCGACTTCACCTCCGTGCCGGCGAGCACCAGCCCCGCCTCGTACGTCTTGAGGATGCTGTAGTCGTGGCGGGCCTTCCGGTTCGACGCGACGAGGGTGCGTCCGGTCTCCCTGGGCACGATCGGCCTTTCGTGGTGGTGGCGCGTTGCCGGGGTGGGCGGCGTCCTGAAGATTAACCCGGGTGCGGTGCGGGGCCCTGGCGGCCACAATGCCGGGATGGATCAGCGAGAGATGGTCCGCCTGAGCAAGCGGATGTCCCGGGCGCTGCGCCACGAGCCGTACCGGATCGGGCTGACCCCGGACGGGGCCGGCTGGGTCCCGGTTGGCGACCTCCTCGCCGCGATGCGGATCGACCGGGCCGACCTGGACGCCGTGGTGGCCGGCAACGACAAGCAGCGCTTCGCGGTGCGGCGCGGCCCCGACGGGATCGAGCGGATCCGGGCCAACCAGGGGCACACCATCCCCGTCGACCTCGGCCTGGCCCCGCAGTCCCCACCCGACCGGCTCTACCACGGCACCGGCGCCGCGGCGCTGGACTCGATCCGGGCGACCGGCCTGAACCGGGGCGGGCGGCACCACGTGCACCTGTCGCCGGACGTCGACACCGCCTACCGGGTCGGTGCGCGCCGGGGCGGCCCGGTCGTGCTCCTCACCGTCGACGCGGCGGCGATGTCCCGCGCCGGCCACGTCTTCTACCGCAGCGCCAACGGCGTGTGGCTCACCGGCGAGGTGCCCCCCGCCTACCTCACCCCCGACGGGTAGGCGCCCGCCGAAAAACCCGACAGGCGGATCGAAAGTAGCCTGGAGGGCCACCGGCGTGGCAGGTGGGGAGGTTTCTTGTCGTACCCGGCGTCCAGCATGGACGCATGGCTGCTCCCGCACTGGCCCACGAGCCCACCCCGCCGCGTGCCCTGCCGCTGCGCGAGGCCCGCACCCGGCTGACCCAGCTCGTCGCGATGGCCGAGCTCACCGACACGGTCACGCTGGTCACCCGCGACGGCGACCCGCGCCCGATCGCCGCGATCGTGCCCGCCCCCGCCGCCCGGACGGCGGCCCAGGCCCGCGCCGACACCGACCGCCTCGCCGCGGTCACCGCCGGCTGGGCCCGCCGCCTCGACGAGCTGCACCGGCAGAGCAGCCGGCGGCACGCCGCCGAGCTGCGGGCGGTGACCGCGGCGCTCGCCGAGGTCTGGGCCGAACTCGACCGTCGGGTGACCCCCGGCAGCGACCCGGCCCTGGCCCGGCTCCGCGCCGCCCACGCCGACCTGCTGCGCGACTGATCCCGCCGCGAGCGTCGCGTTATTGCGGTTCCGCCTCGGCCCCGTCCTCCGTTAACATCGCCCGCCCGCTCGGTCCAGGGCGGGGACCGGGGAGGACACCGTGCAGGCCAGCTACCCGCCGATCGAGCCGTACGACCAGGGGATGCTCGACGTGGGCGACGACAACCATGTGTACTGGGCGGTGTCCGGCAACCCGGACGGGACTCCGGCGCTCGTCGTGCACGGCGGCCCCGGCGCCGGCTCCGGTATGGGCATCCGGCGGCTCTTCGACCCCACCCGCTACCGGATCGTGCACCGAGATCGACTGGCTGTACCGGGGCGTCGGCCGGTTCTTCCCCGAGCAGTGGCAGCGGTTCCGCGACGCGGTGCCGGAGGCCGACCGCGATGGGACCTCCTCGCCGCGTACGCGCGGCTGCTGGGGCACCCCGACGCCGAGGTGCGGCACCGGGCCGCGAACGCCTGGCTGGCGTGGGAGGACGCGGTCGTCTCGCTGGAGGCAAACGGCCGGCCGAACGCCTACAGCGACCGGCCGTCGGACGCCCGGGCAGCGACGGCTCGTATCCTGTGCGCGAAGGGTCGATTACTTCCCAGAAGGGGGTCGGTGTGAGCAACCGGATCGAGACGTTGGAGTTCCAGGCGGAGGCCCGCCAACTGCTCCAGCTGATGGTCCATTCGATCTACTCGAACAAGGATGTCTTTCTGCGCGAACTGATCTCCAACGCGTCCGACGCGTTGGACAAGCTGCGCCTGGAGTCCCTGGTCGACAAGGATCTCGCAGCCGACGTCTCCGACCTGCACGTCGAGATCGAGGTCGACCGCGACGCCCGCACGCTCACCGTCCGGGACAACGGCATCGGCATGTCCCGCGACGACGTCGTCCGGCTGATCGGCACCATCGCCAAGTCGGGCACCGCCGAGCTGCTGGCCAAGCTGCGCGAGTCCCAGGACTCGGCCGCGTCCGCCGACCTGATCGGGCAGTTCGGCGTCGGTTTCTACGCCACGTTCATGGTCGCCGACAGGGTCACGCTGCTGACCCGCCGCGCCGGGCAGAGCGAGGGCACCCGGTGGGAGTCCACCGGCGAGGGCACGTACAGCGTGGAGACCGTCGACGACGCCCCGCAGGGCACCGCCGTCACGGTGCACCTCAAGCCCGAGGACAGCGACGACCACCTGTACGACTACACGGCCGAGTGGAAGATCCGCGAGATCGTCAAGCGGTACTCGGACTTCATCGCCTGGCCGATCCGGATGACCGTCGAGCGCAAGGGCGCCGGCGACGAGGTCACCCGCGAGGTGCAGACGCTGAACTCGATGAAGGCGCTGTGGGCCCGCCCGCGCAGCGAGGTCGACGAGGCCGAGTACAAGGAGTTCTACAAGCACGTCAGCCACGACTGGGCCGACCCCCTCGAGACCATCCACATGAAGGGCGAGGGGACCTTCGAGTACGAGGCGCTGCTGTTCCTGCCGTCGCACGCCCCGGTCGACCTGTTCGCCCCGCAGGCCCGCCGCGGCGTGCAGCTCTACGTCAAGCGCGTGTTCATCATGGACGACTGCGACGCGCTGATGCCCAACTACCTGCGCTTCGTCAAGGGCGTCGTCGACGCGCACGACTTGTCGCTCAACATCTCCCGCGAGATCCTCCAGCAGGACCGCCAGATCAGGGCGGTCCGCCGCCGGCTGGTGAAGAAGATCCTCGCCACGGTCAAGGAGATGAAGACCGAGCACGCCGAGCGCTACCGCACCTTCTGGTCGGAGTTCGGCCCCGCCCTGAAGGAGGGCCTGCTCGACGACCCGGACAACACCGAGGCGATCCTCGACGTCGTCTCCGTCGCCTCCACCCACGACCCGGAGCAGCTGACCGGCCTGCGCGACTACGTCGAGCGGATGAAGGACGGCCAGAGCGACATCTACTACATGACCGGTGAGTCCCGGTCGATGATCGAGAACTCGCCGCACATGGAGGCGTTCCGAGCCAGGGGCTACGAGGTGCTGATCCTCACCGACCCGGTGGACGAGGTCTGGGTCGACCGCGTCGGCCAGTTCGACGGCAAGCCGCTGCGCTCGATCGCCAAGGGCCAGGTCGACCTGGACACCGAGGAGGAGAAGAAGGAGGCGGAGTCCGCCCGCGAGCAGCAGCGCCAGGAGTACGCCGACCTGCTGACCTGGATGACGGAGAAGCTCCGCGACAGCGTCAAGGAGGTCCGGCTCTCCACCCGGTTGACCACCTCGCCGGCCTGCGTGGTCGGGGACGCGCACGACATCACCCCGACGCTGGAGAAGATGTACCGGGCGATGGGGCACGAGGTGCCGCAGGTCAAGCGGATCCTGGAGCTGAACCCGGGGCACCCGCTGGTGGAGGGGCTGCGCACGGCCCACGAGCAGGGCGCCGAGTCCGACGCGCTCGCCGACACCGCCGAGCTGCTGTACGGCATGGCGCTGCTCGCCGAGGGCGGCGAGCTGGCCGACCCGTCCCGGTTCACCAGGATCCTGGCCGACCGGCTGGCCCGCACCCTCTAGGGCGGCGGAGGACAGGTACGAGCCGGCCGGCGCCACGAAGGCGCCGGCCGGTTCTGCCGTGCGGGCCCCTCTCACGACCGCTGATTTCGACACCGAAGGTCCACCAGGCCGGGTGTGCCTCCTGTGGCGATGAGGTGTCCTGTCCGGAGGGCCCGCCGCTGGCCGTCCGGCCGGTGGACATCCCCGCGTCGGCCGAGGACGAGCTGCGGCGCGCCCTGTCCGGCCACGCCGCGCCCACGGAGCAGGGCGTCCGCGCGGCGCTGGCCGGAATGGACCTCGACCCGCTGTTCGCGCAGCAGGTCACGGCGGCGGGCGGGGTCGTCGGAGTGGCGCTGCGCGGCAGCCAGTACGACTGCCTGCTGGCCCGCGTCGACGGTGAGCGGGTGGAGGTGTGGCGGCCGAGCCGCGTCCAGCTCGCTCCCGGGGAGTTGAGCTGCACGGCCGACGTCGCCGCGCGCGGGCTGGGCCAGCGCCCGCCGCACTGACCTGAGTGGGGGATGGCCCGCGTCGGCGATGGGCGGGATCGGACGGAACTCACGATGCGTGACCGCCCTGTGTGGGGGAGGGCCGGGTCGGAGTCGGTCCATCGGGCGCCATGCACGTCCGGCGCGGCGGCGCAAATCGACTGTGGAGCCCGTCGCCCGAGCGGGTGACGAAGGCGACAAGAGGTGGGCGGCCGTCGCGGATGGTGCCTAACGTCGGTCGGGTCCACGAACGTGGACACCACGGTCGGTAACGCCTAATCCTGCCGCCGGCCGTCGGCACCTTGTCCTCAGGGCAGGAGCGGGGGACCCAACGTTCCTCGGTGCACCGTCACCTCGGGGTGAAGCCGCCACCGGCGGCCGGGCTCCTCGGCCCGAACCCGACAGCTCACCTCGTCGGCGTGGAGGATCACCATGGCAACTGAATACCTCGCCCGCCATCGTCGGGTGACCGCTCGCCGTGCCGCCGTCGCCGCGGGCGCCGTCGCCGGGGCCGTCGCCCTGTTCGGGCCCGCCGCCCCGGCCCAGGCCGCGGTCAACTGGGACGCCATCGCCCAGTGCGAGTCCGGCGGCAACTGGCACATCAACACCGGCAACGGCTACTACGGGGGCCTGCAGTTCTCGCAGGGCACCTGGGCCGGCTACGGCGGCAGGAAGTACGCCGCACGCGCCGACCTGGCGACCCGCGGCGAGCAGATCCGCATCGCCGAGAAGGTGCTCAGGGGCCAGGGCATCGGGGCGTGGCCGACCTGCGGCAGGAAGGGCGGCTCGACCAAGACGTACCGCCCGAAGTCGGAGACGAAGGCCGCCCCGAGGAAGGAGCGGTCCTCGCGTACCGAGACGCCGGCGTCGCGGAGCAGGCGGGACACCACGAGGAGCGCCCCGGCCACCGGCGGCGGCCGGACCTACGTGGTGCGGTCGGGGGACACCCTGTCGGAGATCGCGCAGGCCAAGGGCGTCCGGGGCGGCTGGCGCGCGCTGTGGCAGAGGAACGAGCGGGTGGTGGGCGACCAGCCCGACCTGATCTTCCCCGGCCAGCGGCTCAGCCTCTGACGCACGGTCGTCGGCCGATGCGGCCCGGCGACCCGGCACACCGAAGCGCCCGGCCGGTCCTCCGGCCGGGCGCTCCCGTCCCAGGGTCCGGGGTCGGGGACGCGTGGACTCCGGGCCGGCTGGGTAACACCGGCGGGCATGAGCACCAGCACCAGGACCAGGCCCGACGAGGCCGCCCCGGGCCGCGTCGGCACCGTCGCGGTGGTCGCCCACCGGAAGAAGACCCTCGGCGGCGGCCTCGACGAGTTGCGCGCCACGCTGGCCGGCGCCGGCGTCGACGACCTGCTCTGGTACGAGGTGCCCAAGAGCCGCAAGGCGCCGAAGAAGGTCCGCAAGGCGCTCGACAGGGGCGCCGGGCTGGTCTTCGTGTGGGGCGGCGACGGCATGGTGCAGCGCTGCGCCGACGCCCTCGCCGGCACCGGGGTGCCGATGGCGATCCTGCCCGCCGGGACGGCGAACCTCTTCGCCACCAACGTGGGCGTCCCGGCCGACCTGCCTGAAGCGGTGCGGGTGGGCCTCAGCGGCCGGCGGCGCCGGCTCGACCTGGGCCGGCTCAACGGCGAGCACTTCGCGGTGATGGCCGGCGCCGGCTTCGACGGCGAGCTGATCGGCGAGGCCGACCGCCGGCTCAAGGGCCGGCTGGGCCGCCTGGCGTACGTGTGGACGGGGCTGCGGCACGTCCGCGGTGAGCTGGTCCGCACCCGGGTCCGGGTGGACGGGGCCGACTGGTTCGACGGCGAGGCGAGCTGCGTGCTGTTCGGCAACGTCGGCACGATCACCGGGGGCATTCCCGCGTTCGACGACGCCCGTCCCGACGACGGCGCGCTGGAGGTCGGGGTGGCCACGGCGGCCGGCGCGGTGGACTGGGCGCGGACGCTCGGGCGGATGGCCGCCGGCCGCTCGGACGAGTCGCCGTTCGTGCGGATCACCCGGGGCCGGAAGATCACCGTACGGTTCGCCGCGCCGCGGACGTACGAGCTGGACGGCGGGGCGCGGGCGGAGACGAAACGGCTGAAGGTCAGGGTGCGGCCCGGGGCGCTGACGGTCTGCTGCCCCGACGACTGACGGTCGGAGCCCGGCTCACCCGAGGGCCGCGGCGCGCGCCCGGGCGCGGCGTACCACCGCCGGCAGCCGCCGCGCGGCCAGCCGGGCGAGCGCCGCGCAGCCGATCCCCACGGCCAGGGACGCGACCAGCGCCGCCCACCGCGACCACGGGGCGACCAGCGGCATCACCTGCCAGTGGGTGAGGTAGACGTACAGCGAGCTGCCGGCCAGCAGCGCCGCCGCCCGGTTGACCACCCGCCGGCTCGGCAGCCGGGGCACCCAGACCAGCAGCGCGAACCCGGCCACGACCAGCGCCTCCCGCGCGGGCTGACCGAAGAACCCGGGCACCGTGAGCAGGGCGGCGGCGGTGACCACGACGCGCCGGGCGGTCGTGTCGGCGCGGGCCGCCGCCCAGCCGAGGGCGAACAGCCAGAACACCACGACGGCGGACGGGACGTGGCCGCGGTCGGCCAGCCCCGGCAGGTCGTACCGGGTGACGAGGCCGAGCGCGGCGAGGGTGAGCGGCAGCGCGAACGGCAGCCGCCGCTCCAGCCGGTCCACCGCGGGCACGGCCAGCAGCGCGACCGCGGCGAGCAGGATGTACACCAGCGCCTCGACGAACCAGAACTGCCACTCGGTGGCCCCGTCGTGCGGCCCGAGGACGCTGTTGAGCAGCAGGACGTTGGTCAGCCCGTAGTCCCCGGTGACCGCGCCGGCCGCGGCGATCCAGAGCACCGCCGGCAGCACCACCCGGGCGATCCCGCGACCGGCCGCGCGCAGCCGGTCCCGGCGGGGCGCGTCGGTCAGCTGGAACCGGGCGAAGTTGAACCCGGCGACCGCGAGCAGGAGATGGGCGCCGCCCTTGACGGTGAACAGCGGGATGTGCGACCCGACGATCGCGACGATGGCCGCCGCCCGCAGCGCCACGCTCGTCTCCAGCACGGCGGTGCGGCGGCGGGGCGCCTCCGGCGCGGGCGGGCGCAGGTCCCGGATGGCGGTGGTGTGCCAGTCGGCGGGCAGCCCGCCCAGGGCCTCCTCCAGCCGGACGGACATCTCCACGTACGACAGGGAGTCGCCGCCGAGGGAGACGAAGCTGTCGTCCGGGGTGACCTCGGTCACGTCCAGTACCCGCTCGTACAGCCGGCACAGGTCGGCCCCGGCGGCGTCCGGCGGGTCGGCGGGAAGCGCGAGCAGGGCGGTCCGGTCGGGCTTGCCGTTGCCGAGTCGGGGCAGTTCGGCCAGCATGTGCACCCGCACCGCCCGCGCCGGCAGGCCGGCCGCCGCGGCGGCGAGCCGCCGGACACGGTCGGCCTCGGCCGGGGCCTGTGCCGCCACGACCAGCTCCCGGTCGGTGCCCGCGCAGTACGCCGACACGCCGGCCGCGCGCAGCCGCTCCTCGACCCGCGCCAGGTCGACGCGCAGCCCGAAGACCTTGGCGAACCCGCCGACGCGTCCCACGATCTCCCACAGGCCGTCGGGGGCGCGGCGGGCCACGTCGCCGGTGCGCAGCTCGTCGACGGTGCGGCCGAGGGCCAGGTCGGCGGGACCGTCGGCGTAGCCGAGCATCACGTTCGGCCCGGTGTAGACCAGCTCGCCGGTGTCCGGCTCCGGCCGGTCGGGCAGGGGGCGCAGCCGGAACGAGCCGCCGGGCACCGGGACGCCGATCGCCTCCGGGCGGGTGGCCGCCAGACGCGGCGGCAGGTACGCCATCCGGGCCGTGGCCTCCGTCTGGCCGTACATGACGTACAGGTCCCAGCCGCGCCGGCGGCCGAGGGCGGCGTACCGGGTCACCCGCTCGGGGTCGAGCCGTCCGCCGGCCTGCGTGACGTAGCGCAGGTGGGGCAGGCGCATCTCGGCGAAGCCCACCCGGTCCAGCAGCTCGAAGGTGTACGGCACGCCGGCCAGGGCGGTGCCCCGGGCCGCGCGGAACAGTTCCCAGAACCGGCGGTCGGCCACGGACAGGTCGGTGAGCACGAGCGCGGCCCCGCGCAGCAGGTGGCTGTTGACCACCGACAGCCCGTAGCAGTAGTGCAGCGGCAGGGTGGTGGCGGCCCGGTCGGTGTCGCGGATGCCCAGGTAGCCGGCGATGGCCTCGGCGTTGGCCTGGAGGTTCGACCGGGACAGCCGGACGAGCTTCGGCGAGCCGGTCGAGCCGGAGGTGCTCAGCAGCAGGGCCAGGTCGGGGTGCAGCTCGTGCCGGCTGGCCGGGTGGCGCTCGTCGACCACCAGCGTCCCGCCGACGCGGCGCAGCACCACGTCCGGGTCGTACGACCGGATCAGCGCGTCGGTCGCCGCGGCGTTGTCGCCGGGCGCCAGCAGCAGGGGGTGTCCACCCGTGAGGGCGGCGAGGTAGCCGACCAGCTCGTCGAGGCGGTTGGCGCCGGCGAGCAGGACCAGCCGCCGGTGCGGGCCGAGGCGGGCGGCGAGGTCGGCGACGCGGCCGGCCAGGTCCTGGTAGCTGAGCCGGGCGTCCGCGGTGATCACGGCGGGGCGGTCGCCGTGGCCGCCCAGGGCGGCGGCGAACGGCACCGCCTCGACGGCGGGGAGCACGCGCATGGCGCACAGGTTAGGGCAGGCTCACCTCACTCGGGAAGCCCGGGTCGGACGAGTCACAGCCGGCCTGGTCGGCGGAACGGACTTGCGCGGAGTCGATAGCTAAGGTAAGCCTTACCTGTGCAGAAGCGTCTGAGTGTCATGCTGGCCGCCACCCTGGCCGGCCTCCTCTCCCTGACCGCCTGCGGTGGCGGCGACGACGGCGGCGACCCGGGCAAGCCGAACGACAAGCGGCTGACGATCTACAGTGGCCGTAGCGAGGCCCTGGTCAAGCCGGTGCTGGAGAAGTTCGAGAAGTCCTCCGGGATCAAGCTGGACGTCCGCTATGGCACCACCGCCCAGATGGCGGCCCAGCTGCTGGAGGAGGGCGACCGCAGCCCCGCCGACGCCTTCTTCGCCCAGGACGCGGGCGCGCTCGGCGCCGTCACCAAGGCCGGCCGGCTCGCCACCCTGCCGCAGGAGGTGCTGGACCGGGTACCCGCGGCGTACCGGGCCAGCGGCGGGCAGTGGGTCGGCGTCAGCGGCCGGTCCCGGGTGCTCGCCTACAACACCGACCAGGTCACCCAGGACCAGCTGCCCACGTCGGTGTTCGAGGTGACCGACCCCCGGTGGAAGGGCAGGATCGGCGTCGCCCCCACCAACGGCTCGTTCCAGGCGTTCGTCACCGCGCTGCGGGTGCAGCACGGCGACGCCAGGGCGAAGGAGTTCCTGACCGGGCTCAAGGCCAACGAGCCGCAGATCCGCGAG
The DNA here is from genome assembly GCF_043198215.1 of Micromonospora sp. NPDC048830. Classification (NCBI taxonomy): domain Bacteria; kingdom Bacillati; phylum Actinomycetota; class Actinomycetes; order Micromonosporales; family Micromonosporaceae; genus Micromonospora; species Micromonospora sp. NPDC048830. The sequence goes on along the minus strand of NZ_JBICUP010000010.1, from coordinate 96,171 downwards.
AACAACGTCCAGATCGTCGCCGATATCGACGCCGGCAAGATCGCGGTCGGCCTGGTCAACCACTACTACGTCTACGAGCTGGCCAAGGAGCGCGGCGGCGACCCCACGACGCTCAAGGCGCGGCTGCACTTCTTCCCCGACGGCGACACCGGCGGGCTGGTCAACGCGGCCGGCGTCGGCCTGCTCAAGCGGGCCGGCTCCGACCCGGACGCCCGCGCCCTGGTCGACTACCTGCTCGGCACCGAGGCGCAGACCTACTTCGCCACCCAGACGTTCGAGTACCCGCTGGCCGCCGGCGTCCCGGCCGCGCCCGGCCTGCCGCAGCTCGCCACGCTCGAGGCGCCGAAGATCGACCTGAACGACCTCGACACGCTCGACGCGACGGTCGCCATGATCAAGGAAACGGGGCTGGCCTGAACGGCGTCCTCGCCGGTGACCGCCGGGCCGGCACGCCGGCCCGGCGGTCACCGCGCCGTATCCTGCCCCGACCCGGCCTGACCGCCGCGTCGGCCGCCGCCGTCGCGGTCGCCCTGCTGCCCCTGGTCTACCTGGGCGTACGGGCCGGCGAGGCCGGCTGGGACCGGATCGCCGACGAGCTGTTCACCGACCGGGTCGCCGTGCTCGCCGGCCGCAGCCTCGCCCTGGCCGCCGTCGTCACCGCCGCGTGCACCGTGCTCGGCGTCGGCGCCGCGTTCCTCGTCGCCCGCACCGACCTGCCCGGCCGGCGCGCGTTCGGCGTCCTCGCGGCCCTGCCGCTGGCCGTGCCCACGTACGTCGCCGGGTTCGCCTGGATCGCCACCGTGGACGGGTTCGCCGGCTTCTGGGCGGCGGCGCTGCTGCTCACCGTCTGCTCCTACCCGTACGTCTTCCTGCCGACCGTCGCCGCGCTCACCCGCGCCGACCCCGGGCAGGAGGAGGTGTCCCGGTCACTGGGCCGCGGCCCCTGGGCCACCCTGTTCGGGGTGACCCTGCGCCAGGTCCGGCCGGCCGTCGCCGCGGGCGCGCTGCTGGTCGCCCTGTACGTGCTCGCCGACTTCGGCGCGGTCTCCCTCGTCCAGGTCGACACCTTCACCCGGGCCATCTTCACCGCGTTCAACCTCGGCTTCGACCGCACCGGCGCGCTGGTGCTCTCCACCGTCCTGGTCGTCCTCACGGTGCTGCTGATCGGCGCCGAGCTGACCACCCGCACCCGCGACGCCCGGTACGCCAGCACCACCGTCCGGCCGCCCGTGCGGCTGGCGCTGGGCCGGTGGCGGTGGCCGGCCGTGGCCGCCCTGCTCGCCGTCGACGCGCTGGCCCTCGGCGTGCCGGCCGCCGGGCTGGCCCGCTGGCTCGCCGCCGGGGTGTCCCGCCCCGGCTCCCTCGCCGAGATCGCGGCGGCCGCCGGCGGGTCGCTGTCGGCCTCGCTGGCCGGCGCGGGGTTCACCATGCTGCTGGCCCTGCCGCTGGGGCTGCTCGCCGCCCGCGCCCCCGGCCCGGTGGCCACCCTGCTGGAACGGCTCACCTACGTCGCGCACGCCCTGCCCGGCGTGGTGATCGGCCTGTCCCTGGTCTTCTTCGCCGTCAACGTCGCGTACCCGCTCTACCAGAGCCGGTGGCTGCTCGCGCTGGCGTACGCGACGCTGTTCCTGCCCCTCGCGGTCGGCGCGGTCACCTCCGCCGCCGCGCAGAGCCCGCCCGCCGTGGAGGAGGCGGCCCGATCGCTGGGCCGGGGACCGTTCGCGGTGTTCCGCACCGTCACCCTGCCGCTGACCCTGCCCGGCATCGGCGCCGGGGCGGCGCTGACGTTCCTCACCTGCATGAAGGAGCTCCCGGCCACGCTGCTGCTGCGGCCCACCGGCATGGAGACCCTGGCCACGGAGCTGTGGACGCACACCTCCACCGCCGCGTACGCCGCCGCAGCCCCGTACGCGGCCATCCTCGTCGCGCTCGCCGCCGTGCCCACCTGGCTGCTCGCGGCCCGCACCGGACTCACCGACCCCGGAGGCACCCGATGACCGAGAGCATGCTGACGGTGGCCGGCCTGGCCAAGTCGTACGGGACGGTGCCCGCCCTCGCCGGCGTCGACCTGGACGTGCGCCGCGGCGCGCTGCTGGCGGTGCTGGGCCCGTCGGGCTGCGGCAAGACCACCCTGCTGCGCTGCGTCGCCGGGTTCGAGCGGGCCGACCGGGGCGCCGTCACCGTCGCCGGCCGGGCGGTCGTCGGGGACCGCGTGCACGTCCCGGCGCACCGCCGCCGCGTCGCCGTCGTACCGCAGGAGGGCGCGCTGTTCCCGCACCTGTCCGTCGCCGACAACGTCGGCTACGGGCTGGACCGGGCGGCCCGCCGCTCCGGCCGGGTCGAGGAGGTGCTCGACCTGGTGGGCCTCGCCGGGTATGGCGCGCGGATGCCGCACCAGCTCTCCGGCGGCCAGCAGCAGCGGGTCGCGGTGGCCCGCGCGCTGGCGCCCCGGCCGCCGCTGGTGCTGCTGGACGAGCCGTTCAGCGCCCTGGACGCGAAGCTGCGCGCCGAACTGCGGGCCGACGTGCGGCAGGCGCTGCGCGCCGACGGCGCCACCGGCGTGCTGGTCACCCACGACCAGGGCGAGGCACTGTCCATGGCGGACGCCGTCGCGGTCATGGACGCCGGGGTGATCGTGCAGTGCGGGACGCCCGCCGAGGTCTACCGGGACCCGGCCGACCCGTGGGTCGCCCGGTTCGTGGGCGACGCGGTGCTGCTGCCGGCCACTGTCGACGACGACGTGGCGGTCACCCCGCTGGGCCGGCTGCCGCTGCGCGGTTCCGCCGCCGGGGGCGCGGCGACCGTCCTCGTCCGGCCGGAGCAGATCCGGCTCGCCCCGTCCGGCGGGGCGCCGGCCACGGTGGTGCGGCAGGACTTCCACGGGCACGACGCGCTGACCACGCTGCGCCTCGACGACGGCACCCTGCTGACCGCGCGGACCCTCGACGAGGGCAGCGGCCTGGCCGCGGGCGCCCAGGTCGCCGTCACGGTGCGGGGGCAGGTCCGGGCGTACGCCGGATGAGGCCTGGTCAGCCGGCCGGCGGGATCTTCCAGAGCTCGTCGAACGCGACGCTGTCGAAGAAGGCCATGCCGTCGACCACCTTGCCGTCCCGGAGGGTCAGGAACCAGGCGTAGGTGTTCTCGTACGGGGTGCCGGCGACGGTGACGCCCCTGCCGTCGAACACGGTGATCACCCTGTTCGCCTCGACGTCCTCGTAGATCCCGTTACCTATCAGTGCGCTCTGGTGAGCGTGTGATTGGTAGTCCTGCCTTGCGGTGGGACGGTCCCGGTCTGACCCGCTGGGGCGGTGCCGGGTTGACGTTTCACGGCCACCTGCCCCGCGAGCGGGGTCTTACGGTCGGCTCCACGTCCGTTTGGCGACTCCCGGCCACTCCGGGCGTCGACAGCCTCACGCGCGAGCGCGGCGAGGTTGCGTGCGGCGTTCAGATCCCGGTCCAGAACCAGGCCGCAGGTGGCGCAGGTGTAGGTACGCTCGGCCAGGGCCAGCTTGGTTTTCACCGTGCCGCAACCCGAGCAGGTCTTCGAGGACGGATACCAGCGGTCGGCCACGATCAGCCGACCCCCGTTCCAGCCGGTCTTGTAGGTGAGTTGTCGGCGCAGTTCGGCGAACCCGGCGTCGGCGATGTGCCGGGCCAGACGCCGGTTGGTCAGCATCCCGGACACATTCAGGTCCTCGACCACGATCGTGCCGTGCTCACGGGCCAGCCGTGTGGTGAGCTTGTGCAGCCCGTCGCGGCGCAGGTTCGCCACCCGGGCGTGCACGCGAGCGAGTCGGGCCCGCGCTCGTTGCCACCGCTTCGACGGCCGTGCTCCGGCGCGCCGGTCCGGGCCTGCCTTGCGGGACAGGCCACGACCCAGCCTCCGCAGGACCCGCTGCGCACGGTGCAGGTGGCGCGGGTTCGGCACCCACTCACCGGTGGACCGGCGACCACCGAGTGCCCGACCACCTCCCACCGCATGTCGGGGGCGAAGATGTCGGAGATGGCGCCGGTGCCGGCGGACCAGTCCGCGAAGGCGCGAGTGACGATGTCCCGGTTCGTGGCCATGACGGGACCACCTCTCTGGGCGTGCGGGCGCGGCGGCCGGCTCGCTCCACGGCTCGACCGATCGTGCCGGCGGGGGTTTCGCCCGCCACTGTATCGACGGGGCAGGACGGTCGAGGCCGAGTCGCGGGATTCGGCGGGCGGCCCACTGCCTGCGGGAACCCCGCACCCCGGGGCCTGATGTGCGCGGTCCCGACCGCCGCGGGCCATCGCGTCGCCATCGGCGCGCAACCTCGGTCCCAAGAATCGGTGTGGTCTTCCCGTACTGCTGAAGGGACCGTCTGATGACCACACTCCACCGGCGAGCATTCCTCGGACTGACCGGTGCCGCCGGAGCCGGGCTCGCCGCCGCCATCGCCGGCTTCTCGGCCGCACCGGCGTGGGCCGATCCGGCGCTCGTCGACGAGCCGTTCACCCTGGGCGTCGCCTCCGGCGACCCGCTGCCGGACGGTGTCGTCCTGTGGACCCGCCTGGCTCCCGACCCGCTCGCGGTCGACGGGTCCGGCGGCATGCCGCCCCGGGTCGTGGAGGTGAACTGGCAGGTCGCCGAGGACGAGCGGTTCAGCGAGGTGGTCCGGGCCGGCGCGGCGCACGCCACCCCGGAGTTGGGCCACTCGGTGCACGTCGAGGTCACCGGCCTGCGCCCCGACCGCGAGTACTTCTACCGGTTCCGGGTGGGCCGGTACCTGAGCCCGGTCGGACGGACCCGCACCGCGCCCGCGTACGGCGCCGACCCGCGGCAGCTCGCCTTCGCCTTCGTGTCCTGCCAGAACCTGCCGGCCGGGCACTTCACCGCCTACCGCCACCTGGCCGAGGAGGACCTCGACCTCGTCCTGCACCTCGGCGACTACATCTACGAGGGACCGGGCACCAGCGCGATCGGCCGCCCGCACCTGCCCGCCACCGAGATCTTCTCGCTGGCCGACTACCGCATCCGGCACGCCCAGTACAAGACCGACCCGGACCTGCAACTCGCGCACGCCCGGTTCCCGTGGGCGGTCACCTGGGACGACCACGAGGTGGAGAACAACTACGCCGACGGGACCTCCGAGGACGCCAAGCAGTCGGAGGAGAGCTTCCTCCTGCGCCGCGCGCAGGCGTACCAGGTGTACTACGAGCACATGCCGCTGCGCCGGGCCAGTATCCCGCAGGGGCCGGACATGCGCCTGTACCGGCGGCTGCGCTACGGCAACCTCGCCCAGTTCGACATCCTCGACGGCCGGCAGTACCGGTCGGACCAGGTGCCCACGGGGATGGACGACCCGTCGCGCACCATGCTCGGCACCGCGCAGGAGCAGTGGCTGCTCGACGGCCTGAGCGCCTCGCGGGCGCGGTGGAACGTGCTCGGCAACCAGACCGTGATGACCGAGGCCGACCGGGACCCGGGCCCCGGCAAGCAGTTGGGGAACGACAACTGGAACGGCTACGCGGCGGCCCGGCAGCGCCTGTTCGACGGCGTGGTCGAGCGTGGCGTGCAGAACATGGTGGTGGTCACGGGCGACGCCCACTGCAGCATGGTCTCCGACCTCAAGCAGAACTTCGACGACCAGTCCTCCCGCACCGTCGGCGTCGAGTTCCTCGGTACGTCGATCACCTCGGGCGGCAACGGGGCCGAGATGGACACCCGGGGCAGGGAGTGGCTCGCCAGCAACCCGCACATGAGGTTCTACAACGGACGGCGCGGGTACGTGCGCTGCCTGCTCGACCACGACCGGTTCCGCACCGACTACCGTGTGGTGCCGTACGTCACCGAGCCGGGCGCGCCCGTGTCCACCCGGGCCAGTTTCGTGGTGGAGAACGGGCGGCCGGGCGTCCAGATCGACGCGGCCTGAGCGGCGCGCGGCGCCGGTCGCCGCGCAATTGCCGCACCAAATGTCGACCGTCCCGAAACGGCAGCAAATCGCTTCCTCCCGGGCCCCGTCGTGGTCCTCGTCGACGCCGTTGTCTTTGCGACACGACCGGTGACCGGTCGCCGTCGGAAACAGTGGCGGCAGCAATTCCGGCGGGTTTCACCGGTGCCGTTTCGGTGACGGGACGTCGGCAGTCGGAAAGGCGCTCTCCGGGCCGCGGAATCGGACTCCGGCCGGCGGGCGTAATTCCGGTCAGCCGACGGGGGCCGCCCCTTTCAGGGGTGCCCACCAGTGCCGGAATTCGCGGTACCAGCGCACGGTCTCCGCCAGCCCGTCCGCCAGCCGTACCGAGGGTCGGTAGCCCAGTTCCCCGGCGGCCTTGCGGAAGTCCAGCGAGTACCGGCGGTCGTGGCCCTCGCGGTCCGGAACGTGCCGGACCATGGACTCGTCCGCGCCGAGGATGTCGAGCAGGGCCCGGGTCAGCGACCTGTTGTCCAGTTCGGTGCCGCCGGCGACGTGGTAGACCTCGCCCGCCCTGCCCCGCTCCGCCACCAGGGCGATCCCGCGGCAGTGGTCGTCCACGTGCAGCCAGTCCCGCACGTTCCCGCCGTCGCCGTAGAGCGGCACGCTGAGCCCGTCGAGGAGGTTGGTCACGAACAGCGGGATGAGCTTCTCCGGATACTGGTACGGGCCGTAGGTGTTGGACGCCCGCGTGACGCACGCGTGCAGCCCGTGGGTGCGGTGGTAGGCCCCCACCAGCAGGTCCGACGCCGCCTTGGACGCCGCGTACGGCGAGTTCGGCGCCAGCGGGGACTCCTCGGTCCACGACCCGCTCTCGATCGAGCCGTACACCTCGTCGGTGGAGACGTGCACGAACCGGTCCACCCCGGCGTCCAGGGCGGCCTGCAACAGCACCTGCGTGCCCAGCACGTTGGTCCGTACGAAGTCCGCCGCATCGCGGATGGAGCGGTCGACGTGGGACTCGGCCGCGAAGTGGACCACCGTGCGCACGCCGGCCATGGCCCCGCGCACCACCGCCGGGTCGCCGACGTCGCCGCGCACGAAACGGAGCGCGGGGTCGGCGACCACCGGCGCCAGGTTGGCGAGGTTGCCGGCGTACGTCAGCTTGTCGAGCACCACGACCTCGCCCGCGAGGGCCGGGTAGGCGCCCTGCAGGAGCCGCCGGACGAAGTTGCTGCCAACGAAACCGGCGCCGCCGGTGACCAAGGTGCGCACGTCGTGCTCCCGTTCTCCGCGGGCCGTCGTGGTGCTCGGCGGCCACGTCCGTCAGCCATCGGCCGTCCGGGGAGTCGGCCGGGGCGGAGCCCGTCCGGTGGCAGGACCCGGCGTCGACCGACCCGCGGCGGAGGGCGATCTCCTTCAGGCAGGCTATCCGCCTCCGCCGGTGCCGAAGGCGGGTGGTGGTCGGATCCGGGCACATCCGATTTCCGGCGGCAACGATCCCCTTTACCGAATGCTCCCGGTCGCCGGGATTACTTCCGGTTGTCGTCGGTGTCCCGCCGCAGCGGGTCGTGCCCGCGGAATCGGCGTGGAGCGCGCTTTCTCGGCGCTGTCGGGGAAACCGCCGGCAGGCCGGGTTGTCGCTTTCGGCGCATGCTCATCCCATTTGCCGTCAGATCATCGAGAAAAGGCGCGCCCCGGGCGACGGCCGGTGCTTCTCGTGCCCTCCGGATACGGGCGACTTCATCGGGAATTGCGGCCCCGGCGAGTCGGCTGGGGCGACACTTCCCGCGCCGACGACCACCACCCCGTCCGGCGCCCGGCTCAGGTCACCCGGGAGGGCTCGCCCGGCACGTGCTCCCAGGCGCGCCGCTCGGCGAGGTCACGCAGCCGGTCCATGGCGTCCCAGACGTCGACGTACCGGGTGTACAGGGGCGCCGGGCCCAGCCGCAGCCGGTCGGGGGTGCGGTAGTCGCCCACCACCCGCGCCTCGGTGGCCAGCGCCCGGGAGATCCGCAGCGCCTCAGGGTGGTGCAGCGAGACGTGGCTGCCGCGCCGCCCCGGGTCGCGGGGCGAGGCCAGCCGGAAGCCGTACGGGGTGAGCCAGGCGTCGGCCAGCGTGACGATCAGCTCGCCGAGGCGGCGGCCCTTCGCGCGTACCCGGGCGATGCCGGCCTCGGCGAGGACGTCCAGGGCCGGGTCGAGCGCGGCCAGCGACAGGATCGGCGGGGTGCCGACCAGGAACCGGTCCACCCCGGGAGCGGGGTCGTAGTCGGCCCCCATCAGGAACTGGTCGCGCTGGCCGAACCAGCCCTGGATCGGCTGGCGCAGCCGGGACTGCAGCTCCCGCCGCACGTACAGGAAGGCCGGGGCGCCGGGGCCGCCGTTGAGATACTTGTAGGTGCAGCCGACGGCGAGGTCGGCGCCGCTGGCCTCCAGCTCGACCGGCACCGCCCCGACGGCGTGGCAGAGGTCCCACAGGACGACGGCGCCGACCTCGCGGGCGGCGGCGTCGACGGCCGCCATGTCCAGCAGCGCCCCGGACCGGTAGGAGACCGCGGAGAGCACCACCAGCGCCACGTCGGTGTCCAGCGCGGACCGCAGCTCGTGCAGCCGCAGCCCCTCGTCGAGGTCGGAGCGGAGCATCCGCAGGGTCAACCCGCGGGCCTGCGCAAGCCCCTGCAGGAGGTACCGGTCGGTGGGGAAGTCCTCGGCGTCGACCAGGACGGTACGGCGCTCGCCTGCGGCGTCCAGCGCGGCGGCGGCGAGCTTGTACAGGTTCACCGAGGTCGAGTCGGACACCACGACCTCGCCGGGGCGGGCGCCGAGCGCGTGCGTGGCGAGCCGGTCGCCGAGGCGGCGGGCCCACTCGATCCACGTCGGCCAGGAGCGGACGAGCCCCTCGCCCCACCCCTCGCGGACCAGCCGGTCCAGGTGCGCCGGGGTGGCCGCCGGCAGCCGCCCCAGCGAGTTGCCGTCGAGGTAGACGAGGTCGTCGTCGCCGATCACGAACCGGTCGCGCAGGTCCGCCAGCGGATCGGCGGCATCCAGCTCCTTGGCCAGGTACCGCGGGAAGTCGTCGCGCATCTGCCGCTCCCTTCCCCCGAGGTCTACCGCAGCGAACGGCGGCCCACCGTAGCCGGTCGGCCCCGCCGACCGGTCCGTGCGCGTATCCGGTCCCGACCAGCGGGAGGGTCGCCCGGGCAGCCGCCGGGTGGGGGTGTCCGCTCGGGGTGCCCGATCGGCCGTGCCGGCGCGCCTTTGAACGTTCATACAGTCGCCGCGGAGCCGTGCGGGCGATGCCGGGTGTCATCCGTTCGGCCCCGGTGGGAGGCGGAGGGAGCTGATGGACGTGCCGCTGGACGGGGCGCCGCACGCGGCGATCGTGGGGATCGGCGGGTACCTGCCCGAGCGGGTGGTGACCAACCGGGACGTGTGCGCCGGCATCGACTCGAGCGAGGAGTGGATCGAACGCCGCTCCGGCATCCGGCTCCGCCGCTTCGCCGGGCCCGAGGAGAGCCTCGCCGTGATGGGGCACGCGGCCGGCACGAAGGCCCTCGCGGCCGGGGGTGTGCCTGTCGAGCGGGTCGACTGCGTCATCGCCACCACGATGAGCCACCTGCGTCAGGCGCCGGCGGTGGCGACCCGCATCGCCGAACTGCTCGGCCCCGGCGCGGACGTCGCGGCCGCGTTCGACGTGAACGCCGGGTGCGCCGGCTTCTGCTACGCGCTCAACCTGGCGCGGGACATGGTGTGTGCGGGGTCGGCGGAGCACGTGCTGGTCGTGGGCGTCGAGCGGATGAGCGACATCATCGACCCCCACGACCGGGGCTCGGCGTTCCTGTTCGGCGACGGGGCCGGCGCGGTGGTCGTGGCCCGTTCCGCCGTGTCGGGGATCTCGCCCGTGGTCTGGGGTTCGGAGAGTGAGCGCGGCTCCGCGATCGCGCAACCCCGCCCCTGGTCGGACCTGCACGATCCGGATGCGCAGTTCCCGTACCTGCAGCTGGAGGGGCCGACGGTGTTCCGCTGGGCGGTGACCCGGATGCGCAAGGTGGCCGAGGCCGCGCTGGCCGCGGCGGGGATCGGGGTCGACGAGCTGGCGGCGTTCGTACCGCACCAGGCCAACATGCGGATCACCGACGCGCTGGTGGACGGGCTCGCGCTGCCGCCGTCGGTGCTGGTGGCCCGGGACGTCGCGGAGTTGGGCAACACCGCCGCCGCGTCGGTGCCGATGGCGCTGGACCGGCTGGTCAGCCGCGCCCCGGAGGTCAGCGGCGACCTCGCGCTGCTGCTCGGGTTCGGCGCCGGCCTGCTGTACGCCGGCCAGGTGGTTCGACTGCCCTGAACGCCCGTTTTGGTCTTCGTGGTGAGATTTGCGACCGGGTCGGCGACCCGGGACGCGAACGTTTGTCGACCCAATAATCTTCATGTTGCGCGACGCTTGGTTACTAATCGCACGCCCGGTCGCCCCAGTTATTGCCGCCAGGCATTCCGCGAAGAGGGAAAAGTCGCCAGCCAGGCAACTGAAGAAAATTACGGACGGTAGTGGTTGCGCCGGAAAGGGCTCTCTCGGTGCGCGCCACGGCCGACGTGGTTCATGCCGCCCGCATATGAAACCTTGTTGGCGATTGGCGACCCGGGTGTGCCGTGAACCGCGCCGGACTGCGGACTCGCCGGCCCGCCCTCGTCAGCGGACGCCCTGGTAGTTCGACGGCGGCTCGGCGCCCCGCCACGGCGGCACCGGGCTCGGGGCGCCGGTGAGGAAGGCGCGGACCACCGCCAGGAACTCGGCCTCCTGCTCGACGTAGGTCTGGTGCCCGGCGCGGTCGAAGAAGATCAGCTGGCTGCCGGGCACGCTGCGCCGGTAGTCGGTGGCGAACGACCACGGCAGGTAGTCGCAGGCACCCTTGAGGATCAGCGCGGGGACCCGCAGCCCGGCCAGGGTCGGGCGGATGTCGTCCGCCTGGCGGGTGCTGGCGAGCGGCACCTGGTTGGCGTAGAACCCGGGTCGGGCGGGGGTCGGCGGGGTGGGGCGGTCGGCGCAGACCAGGCCGGGCGCGGACTGCCGGTACAGGGTGGCGAACCGGGCGTCCATCTCGTCGTCGCCGGAGAGCGCGTGGGCCGCCCGGGGATTGGCCCTGACCAGGTTCCAGGTCAGCATGGCCCGCGGGGACAGGATACTGCCGAACACGGCGAGCTGCTGCCGGGTGTCGAGGCGGCCGATCATGCCCGTGCCGCTGACGTCGCCCACCTGCGGCACCAGGCGCCCCGGCGAGGAGAAGACCACCCGGGAGACCCGCGCCGGGTGTCGTGCCAGGTAGTTGGCGGCCAGCGTCGCCCCGTACGAGTGCCCGATCAGCACGATCCGGTCCGCGCCGATGCGGCGGCGGACCTGCTCCAGGTCGGCGACGTCCCGTTCCAGGGAGTAGCCGGACGGGTCGGCCAGCCGGCTGGAGCGGCCCGTGCCGAGCTGGTCGTAGAGCCAGACGTCCCGGCCGGTGTCGGCGAGTTTGCCCAGCACCGGCGCGTCGTGGTCCATGTCCGCCACCCCGGGGCCGCCGTGCAGAAAGACGATCGGGTCCCCGGTCGCCCGGGGCCGGGCCGGCACCAGCAGCGCGGCGAGTCGGGTGCCGTCGGGAAGCGCCCAGTGTCGCAGCCCGGCCGGGTCCGGCACGGCGCGCGGGGCGTTCGGCGCGATCAGCGCCCAGGCCGTGGGGACCAGGACCAGCGCCGCCGACGCGGCGGCCCCCACGATCCGGGCCCGGGTGGCCGCGCGGGTGGACAGTCGCCGCGTGAGCAGCCAGCCGCCCGCCGCCAGCACGGCTCCGTAGGCCGCGAGCCCGGCCGCGAGGAAGACGGCGGGTCGGTCGCTGACCTGGGCCACCCCGATCACGGTGGACCAGCCGACTCCGATTGCGACAACAAGCAATGCTAATGCACCGCCAATGCGCAGAACGGTCATGACGGCCCGCCTTGCCCGAGGGAATGTCGTCACGCCCGGCATCGTTTCACGCCGGGTTGCCCAGGCAAAGTCACAATGGTCTGGAGGGGCCACGCGTCGTATTTGACGACGTCAACGCAGGGTCGACCCCGGTCGGCCGCCAACCCTACTCTTGGTAGTCACTCCACTTTTGTGGTGTCGAGAGCCATGGACCGTTAACATCCCCGTCAGGAATGATCGACCAGTTCGGATATCTGCTTATCCGGCTGGCCGAGCCACAAGCTCATGTGCCATTTCCAAACGGGCGTCGAGGCCCCCCCGGCCACACCGGCCGCGGGCTCCGCACGCTCGGGCGTGCGCAGGGGCCCACCCTGGGCCCTGGGGAGGAAGAGACATGCATGACGTGAGCGTCAGCCCACGCCCGTCGGCCACCGCGGGGCTCGCGGTCCTGGTGGCCATCGAGAACGAGCTGACCCGGTGCGGACTCAGCCAGATGCTGGCCGACCTGCCGATGGTGACCACTGTGCAGCCCGGCGGCGACCCGCTCGCCACCACCAGACTGCTGGAGACAGGCGACTACCAGGTCCTGATCGTCTCCGCGGACGGCCCGCCCGGCGGCACCGACGCGGTCCTGGCCGCCGCCGCGCGTACCGGCACGTCCTCGCTGTTCCTGCTCCGCCAGCCGGAGGACGCCCTGCTGCCGGAGGTCGCCGCGCTGTCGGTCGACGGGTTCCTGCTGGAGCCGGGCCTGAACCGCACGGTCCTGGCCGACAGCCTGCACAAGCTGCGCCACGGGGAGATGCCCATCCCCGGCTCCCTGGCGCGGCGCATTCTCGACGAGCTGCGTACCGCTGGCAAGCCCCGTTCGGACCCGCCTTTCATGCTCACGCCGCGGGAACGGCAGGCTCTTAAGCTCTTGGCCGAAGGGCTCAGCAACAAGCAGATCGCCCGGCGGCTCGGCATCTCCGAGCACGGCGCGAAGCGGCACGTCGGCAACGTTCTGGCCAAACTCAACTGTCCCAACCGGACGGTGGCGGTCACCGTCGCCCTGAACCACGGCCTGCTGGCCGAGGAGACGGTGCAGCCCCCGGACCCCGCAGTGGTCAACCTCCGTCGCCGCATCGCGTCCGCGCCGGAGCAGCAGCAGTGGGGCAACGGAGGGAGAGCGTGATGACCGACGCCAAGGTGTGGCTGGACGGGTCCCTGGTCGACTGGGACGACGCGCACGTGCACGTCAGCTCGCACGGCCTGCACTACGGGATCGGCTTCTTCGAGGGGATCCGCTGCCACGGCACCCCGCAGGGCCCGGCCCTCTTCCGCCTCACCGACCACCTGCGCCGGCTGGCCCGCTCCGCGGCCACCTACATGGTCCCTCTGCCCTACACCGTGGACGACCTCGCCGAGGGGTGCCGGGCGGTGATCCGGGCCAACGGCCTCACCGACTCGTACCTGCGGCCCATCGTGTTCCTCGGTCACGGGCCGAACCCGCTCACCGCCCCGTACCGGGTGGCCATCATCGCCTCCTCCAACGGCCCGCTCGTCGGGGGCTCCAAGGACCACGGCGTGAAGGCCAAGGTGTCCAGCTTCCAGCGCATGCCGTCGCACGTGCTGCCTCCGGCCGCGAAGGCGACCGGCCAGTACCTGAACTCCTACCTGGCCCTGCAGGAGGCGCTGACCAGCGGGTACGACGAGGCCATCATGCTCAACACCGAGGGCCACGTGACCGACGGTTACGCGCACAACATCTTCGTCGTGCGCGACGGTGAGCTGCGCACCCCGACCCTCGCCTCCGGCGCCCTGGAGGGCGTGGTCCGCGACACCGTCCTCACCATCGCCGGGGAGGACGGCATTCCGACCCGCACCGACGTGCTCGTCCGCACCGACCTCTACCACGCCGACGAGTGCTTCCTCACCGGCACGGCGGCCGGCATCGTGCCGGTGCTCAACGTCGACGGCCGGACCGTCGGCAGCGGCAAGGTGGGTCCGGTGACCCAGCAGCTCGCGGCCCGGTACGCCGATCTGAACACCGGGCGCAACACCGCCCACGCCGAATGGCGGGAGCTGGTGGGATGACCGTGCCGGCCACGGCCACCGACCTCGACTACCGGGGGCTCGTCCGCGGCGCGCTCGCGGACGTCGACCCGCAGCGGCGGCGCGGCTGGGCGGTGGACGGGCACCTCCCCCGGGAGGTGCTCACCACCCTCGCCGCGCACGGCGTCTTCCGCGAGCGGTGGGCGCCCGGTGCGACCGGCGGGCTGCCCCGGCTGGTCGCCATGGCCGAGGAGCTCAGCGAGTTCGACAGCGGGCTGGCGCTGGCCGCGATGGGCCACAGCGAGGTGTTCATCGGCGCGCTGAGCTGGCTGGGTGCCGACGCCGCCCAGCGGGAACTGCTGGACGACGCGTTCGGCGGCCGGGCCGTCGGCTGTTTCGGCGCCACCGAACCGCAGGGCGGGTCGGACCTCGCCGGCATCCGCAGCACCGCCACGCAGGAGCCGGAGGGTTGGCGGCTGGTCGGCCACAAGCGGTACGTGTCGAACCTGGGCGCCGCGACCCACCTGTTGGCCGTGGCCCGGGTGGCCGGAAGCGGACCCCGCGACCTGGCCCTGTTCCTGGTCCCCCTGGACAGCCCGGGCGTCCGTGTCGAGGGTTTCTTCGACACCGCCGGCCTGCGCTCCTGCGACGTCGGCGAGGTCACCTTCGACACGCTGCTGCCGCCGCACGCGCTGCTCGGCGCCCCCGGCATGGGCCTGGCGTACGCCAGCCGGCTGTTGCAGTTCGAGCGCCTCTCGATCTGCGCGCAGCTGCTGACCGCCGGCCGGATGGCGCTGGGACTGGCCGCCGCGCACGCCCGCCGGCGGATCGTCGGCGACGGCCCGCTGCTGGACAAGCAGGCCGTCCGGCACCGGCTGGCCCACGCCCGCGCGCGGCTCGGCGTCGCCGGCGCCGCGCTGCGCGACACCGTCGCCCGGGGCACGGCCGGCGAGGGGTTCGCCCACGAGGTCGCCGCGCTCAAGCTGGTCGTGTGCGACATCGTGGAACGTGTGACCGACGACTGCCTCCAGGTCTTCGGCGCCCGTGGCTACACCACGAACTACCCACTCGAGGGCTGGTGGCGCGACGTGCGGCTGGCCCGCATCGGCGGCGGCGCCGACGAGGTGCTGACCGAGCTGGTCGCGAGCCGGCTGCTGCGGCCGGATCCCCGCTTCGACGCCGAGCTGGAGCGGCTGACCGCCGCCGACACGCCCCACCCGTGAGTCCGCCCGGGGGGGGGGCGACCACCGAGTCGCCCCCCACCCCACCCGTCCCACGCCACGTCCACGCCCCACCCCCGCCGCCCGGCCCCGTGCCCTGCACGTCGCCGGGCCGGTCCTCGTCGATCAAGAGCTTTGCGTCGTCCACGGCGTCGACGTTGACGCAAACCTCTTGATCGACCGGAGTGGCGGGCCGGCGGGGGGCGGGAGTGGGGGAGGTGGGGTGGGGCGGTCAGGGGAGTTCGGCCAGGACTCGGCGCGGCGGCAGCTCGCCGTTGAGCACCATCTCGCGCAGCACCGGCCGGCGCGGCTTGCCCGAGGTGGTCCGTGGGATCGCCCCCTGCTGCACCACCAGGACCGGGGCGACCCGGGTGCCGAGCGCCTCGGTGACCGCCCGGCGGGCCGCGCGGGCCACCTCCGGCGCGGCGCTCTTGGTCCGTGGGGAGATCTCCAGCACCAGCCCGAAGCGCTCCCCGCCGCCGCCCTCGCCGCGGTGCTTGAAGGCGGCGCAGCCCAGCAGCAGCGGCCCGCCCGCGGCCAGCGCCGCCGCCTCGACGTCCTCGGCGAACACGTTGTGCCCGGACACCGACGCCACGTCCGCGCGGCGGCCGATGACGTACAGCTCGCCGTCGTGCAGGAACGCCGCGTCGTCGGTGTCGAACGGGCCCGGGTCGCGGGGCTTGAAGCCCTCCGCCGTCCAGTAGCCCTCGAACAGCCAGTTCCCGCCCAGCAGGAGGCTGCCGGACTCGGAGACGGTGTACCGGTTGCCGGGCAGCGGCGGACCGAGCGAGACGTGCCCGTCCGGGCCGCGTACGGGGCCCCGGTCGTGCGGGGCGCAGGAGACCCCGACCGTCCCCTCCGCCAGCCCGTACGCCGGCATGATCGCCTCCCACGGGAAGCCGAGCGGCCCGGCCACCCGGTGGAAGTCCACCACGTCGGACCAGAGCACCCGCTCGGCGGCGTTCAGGCAGCACTTCATCCGGGACAGGTCCAGCCCCTCCGGGTACGGCATCCGGGACGCGAGCCGGAAGCCGAAGTTCGGGGCGCCGCTGACCGTGGCCCGCTCCCGCGCCAGCATGGTCAGCCAGCTCGCCGGGTCCAGCACGAACGACTTGGGGTTGCTGTGGGTCTGGGCGGTCCGGGCGTAGAACGCCGAGCTGAAGAAGCAGACGAAGCCGAGGTCGTGGTACAGCGGCAGCCAGGTAACCACCCGGTCGCGGGCCGAGTCCAGGTCGAAGCACCGGCTGATCATCTTGATGTGCCCGGCGAAGATGTCCCCGCGTACCGCCACGCCCTTCGGCGTGCCGAGGCTGCCCGAGGTGAACTGCACCAGCGCGATGTCGGGAATCGCCGGCTCCGGGTCGGGCACCCGCTCCTCGCCCTGCACGGCGGCGACCGGCACGGCCCGCATCCGGTCGGTCAGCGGCGGCGTGTCGGGCGCGTCGGTCAGGTGCAGCCGGCAGTCCATCGCGTCGAGCACGGCGCCGAAGCGCTGGGCGTGCACCTCCCCGCCCCGCCGCGGCGGCGGGGGCAGCGAGACGAGCGTGCCGCCCGCCGCCCACACGCCGAGCGCGGCGGTCACCGTCGGCAGGTCGTTGGTGAGGGTCACCGCCACCGGGTCGCCCGGCCGCACACCGGCCGCCCGCAGCCGGTGTGCGGCGGTGGCGATCCGCCGGGCCAGCACGTCGTAGCTGGCCGCGTCCCGGGCGCCGTCGGCGCCGAGGAAGGCCACCTCCGCCGCCGACCCGTACGGCCGGACGACCTCTTCGAGGGACAGGCCGGGATCCGTGGCGTACCCGGCGGGCCAGGTGACGGCGGGGGACAGGTCGAGCTGGGTCACGGTCGTCGCCAATCGTCGTCGGGTTACGGCGGGAAGGCGGCGAGGGCGAAGCGGGTCGCCACCGCCGGAGGCGGGGTCACCGGTCGGCGGACGCCGCCTCGGCCTCCAGCTCGGCCACGGCGTGCACGTCGGCCTGCTCGGCCCGCTCGATGATGTCGTAGACCCCGCGGGACTCCCGGGCCTTCTCCTTCAGCGCGTCCTCGATGTACGACACGTGCCACGCCTCGTCCCGGATGATCGCCCGCAGCGGGCGCCGGATCGCCTGGGGCAGGTCCTCCTGGCCCACGTGCAGCTCGTACTCCGACAGACCGCGCCGCTCCGAGACCAGCGTCAGCGCCAGCATGTCGGTCAGCGTCTTCGGGATGCCGAAGTGGGCGGAGAGCCGGGCCTGGTACGGCTGGGCGACGTCCACCACCTCGCCGCCGAAGTCCTCGATCGCCCGGGTCCACAGCCAGGCGTGCACGGCCTCGTCCCGCAGGTGCCGGGACAGGTCGCTGCGCAGCTGGGCGGTGTCGGCGAGCCGGGCCATGCGCATGATCGCGCCGGCGCCGTGCACCTCCGCCGCGCGGTACTGGTTGAGGATCCAGACCGGGTCCTCGGGGTCGATGTGCCGGCCGGTGGCGGTGATCACGGGGTGACCTCCTGCTTGGTCAGCGCACGGCCGATGTCGCCGATCGTGCGCAGGTCGGACAGGTCGGACAGGGGCACGTGGGCGCCGGTCTCGGTGTGCAGGGCGGCGAGCAGCTCCGAGGCGTCGAGGGAGTCGAACCCGAGGTCGTCGACCAGGCTCGTCTCGGGGGTCAGGGTGCGCACGTCCACCCCCCGGCCCCTGGCCACCAACCGGGTGACCAGCTCCACCGCCTGTTGTTCGTCCATCGCACGCTCCCACCGGTCCGTGGATACCTGTCGGCGTCCCGCCTTGTTCAAGTCGTGCGGGCCGCGCCAGGGACGCTAGAGCCGCCCGGAGGCGGCCGTGCCCCCGGAACAGGGACCCACTTCGCCGCCGCCGGTCGACCGTCGCGGTCGGAGTACCCGACCAGGCCCGGTCGGGGTACCGGATCGTGCCGTCGCCAGCCCGGCCGTCCCGCGGCCGCGCCGCGCCGCCACCGGTCGCGCGGAGCCCCACACCGGACGGCCCGATCAGGCACTGCGTCCCCCGGCCCCGGCGGCCAGACTCGCCGCATGGTCGGGTGCGAAGCGGAGATCGATCTGGCGGCCATCGCGCACAACGTCTCCGCGCTGCGCCGGCTGCGCGCCGTCGAGGTCATGGCCGTGGTCAAGGCCGACGGGTACGGCCACGGCCTGGTCCCGGCCGCCCGGGCCGCCCTCGCCGGCGGCGCCACCTGGCTCGGCGTGGCGTACCTGCCGGAGGCGCTGGCGTTGCGCTCGGCCGGGATCACCGCCCCGGTGCTGTGCTGGCTGCCCCGCCCCGGCGAGGACCTCGCCCCGGCCGTGCGCGGCGACGTCGACGTGTCCGTCTCCGATCGCTGGGTGCTCGACGAGCTGGTCGCCGCCGCCCGGCGCACCGGCCGGTCGGCCCGGGCCCACCTCAAGGTCGACACCGGCGCCGCGCGGGCCGGCGCCACCACGGCCCGCTGGCCGGAGCTGGTGCTCGCCGCCGGCAAGGCCGCCGGGGACGAGTTGGACGTCGTCGGGGTGTGGAGCCACCTGGCCAACGCCGACCGGCCCGGGCACCCGTCCGTCGCGCGGCAGCTCACGGCGTTCGACGAGGCACTGGAGGTGGCCGCCGCGCACGGGCTCACCCCGCGGCTGCGGCACCTGGCCAACTCCGCCGCCGCGCTGGCCGTGCCGGCGGCGACGTACGACCTGATCCGCCCCGGCATCGCCGTGTACGGGATCAACCCGCTGCCGGGGCCGCCGCCGGTCGAGCTGGTGCCGGCGATGACCCTGCGCGCCCCGGTGGTGCTGGCCCGCCGGGTGCCCGCCGGCACTCCGGTCTCCTACGGGCACGAGTACGTCACCACCCGGGAGACCACCCTCGCCCTGGTCGCCGCCGGGTACGCCGACGGTGTGCCACGGGCGGCGGGCAACCGGGCCCGGGTGCTGCTGGCCGGCCGGCGGCGGCGGATCAGCGGCCGGGTCTGCATGGACCAGTTCGTGGTGGACGTGCCGGACGCCCCGGTCGTCGCCGGCGACCCGGTGGTGCTGTTCGGGCCGGGCACCGCCGGGGAGCCGACCCTCGCCGACTGGGCGGCGGCGGCCGACACCATCCCCAACGAACTGCTCACCCGGGTCGGGCCCCGGGTCCGCCGGTTCTACCGCTGACCGCGGCGGCGCGACGCCGGTCGGTCGCGGGGGCGGGTGCCCGGCCGACGGCGACGCTGCCCGCCCGATCGGGCCGGTCGACCGGGCGGCCCGGACCGCCCCCGATCGTCGTGGGCGTTGGTGGATTCCGGGGCCGCCGCGCCGCTGGGAGATTTCACCCGCGAGCGTCGGTGGCGACCAGCGCGCCGACCGGGCGGAGGGGCGAGCGGCGATGACGACACACCAGGAGCACGGCGTCGAGTCGACCATGGTGGCGTCCCCCGCCGTCGAGTACGGCTCATTCCTGCACCTCGACGCGCTGCTGGCGGCGACCCAGCAGGTGCCGGACCACCCCGACGGGCGGTTCTTCGTCCTGGTGCACCAGGCGTTCGAGATCTGGTTCGAGCTGATCCTGCACGAGTTGGAGGCCGCCCGCGACGACCTGTTCGCCGGGGCGGTGCCGGACGCGCTGTACCAGCTGCGCCGGGTGGCCGGGGTGGACCGGCTGCTGGTGACCCAGCTCGACACGCTGACCACGATCAGCCCGGCCGGGTTCGCCAGCCTGCGCCCCCACCTGGGCACCGCCAGCGGATTCCAGTCCATCCGGTACCGGGAGATCGAGTACCTGTCGGGCCTGCGCGGCCGGGGACACGCCGGCGTCGCCCCGCCGGGCAGCGCCGACGCCGCCCGGCTGGAACGCCGGCTGTGCGAGCCGAGCCTCGCCGAGGCGTACCGGGTGTTGCTGCGCCGCCGCGGGGTCGGCGACCCGGTCCGGCTGCTGCGCAGCGGCCGGCCCGACAGCGACCTGCTGGCGGTCGCGGAGGCGCTGCTCGACCACGACGAGGCCTGGGCGGCGTGGCGGATGCGGCACGCCCTGGCCGTCGAGCGGCTCATCGGCCACAAGCCGGGGACGGGCGGGTCGAGCGGCGTGGAGTACCTGCGGTCCCGCCGCGACGAACGGTTCTTCCCGGAGCTGTGGGAGATCCGGACCCGGCTTTGACATCCTCCCCCGCCTAGAGGCGTGGGATTCCGACCCTCGCGGGTTGGGGTTCCTGGTTCACCGCAGACAGCACGGAAGGAGTTCCTTCGTGTCTGACGTCCGCTCCGCAGGCGTTTTGTGTCTCGACCAGCCCGGCCGCGACGGCGATGTTCTTGGCGGCGTTTACGTCCCGGTCATGCCGGGTGCCGCACCCCGGACACCGCCAGTGGCGTGTGCCGAGGGAGAGTGTGGCGAGCAGGTGCCCGCACGTCGAGCAGGTTTTCGACGACGGATACCAGCGGTCCACGACGGCGAAGGCGCGGCCGTCGCGGTGGGCCTTGTAGGTGAGCAGGGTGCGGAACTCGCCCCAGCCGGTGCGGGAGATCGCCTTGGCCAGGGACCGGTTGCGGACCATGTTCGCCACCGCCAGGTCCTCTACGGCGATGGCGGCGAACCGGCGTACCAGGGTCGTGGACTGCTGGTGGAGGAAGTCCCGGCGGGCGTCACGCACTCGCGAATGCGCGCGCGCCACTTTCCGTCTGGCTTTGGCGCGGTTGGCGGAGCCCTTCTGTTTTCGGGCCATCATCCGCTGGTACCGCTTGAGTCGGCGTTCGCGGCGCTCCATGTGCCGGGGATGGGAGATGCGTTCGCCGGTGGACAGCACCGCAAAGTCGGTCAGGCCGAGGTCGACGCCCACCACCTCGCCCGGCGGTTCGGGTGGGGTGGGTGTGGCGATGTCGACGGCGAAGGTGACGAACCAGCGGCCGTCCGGGTCACGCGACACCGTCACCATCGTCGGATCCAACCCGGCCGGGTCGACGTCGGGCCACGACCACACAAACCGCAGCACACCGGGTGTTTTTCCCAACGTCAGATTGCCGTTACGCATTCGGAAGGCCGACCGGGTGTAGGAGGCGGACTGGCGGCCGTGGCGGGACTTGTAGCGCGGATACCGGGCGCGCTTCTGGAAAAAGGCGGTCATGGCGGTGTGCTGGTGGCGCAGGGTCTGCTGCAACGGCACCGACGACACCTCACCCAGGAACGCCAGGTCGGGCTGCTTTTTCATCTCGGTCAGCGCCCGATCCGTCTCCGCGTAGGAGGTGGACTTCCGTTCGGTGTGCCAGCGGGCGTGACGGGCGGCGAGAGTGCGGTTCCACACCACCCTGACGCAGCCGAACGTGCGGTTCAGCACCACCGCCTGCTCCGGGGTCGGGTACACCCGACACCTGTACGCCGTCCGCACAAAACCAGTCATACCAGAAAGGACAGTCATGGCTGACGGCACGTCCGCCTTTCCTCCCCGCCCTGAAGGGCGGGGCATCCTGGCGGTGATCCGGTGAACGACCCGGCCGCCGCCCCCGGTCGGGCCCGCCGGCCGGGTAGCCGTTCGGGCACCGCCGCCGGGTCGGGCCGGGAGGTGCCCGGGCGGAGTCTCCGTCCGAGGGCGGTCGCACCGGGACCCGGTTGGCAACGTGATCGAGGCAGGGCGACCCGCCGGCCGGCGCCGCGCCGGGCACGGCGGAGAGGGGACCCGATGACGCAGACGCCGCGGACCATCGTCCGGCCCGCCAGCCCTCGCGCCGTCACCAGCGGCGCGGGACGGAGCCGTCTGGTGTTCCTGCTGCCCGGACGGGCCGCCGCCCGGCCCGGGATGGGCCGCGCCGCGTACCACGCCGAACCGGTGGTCCGGGCCGAGGTCGACGCCGCCCTCGCCGCCCTGGACGGCCCGCTCGCCGACGGAACCCGCGAGGTGCTGCTCGGCCCCGCGACCGGGGACGTCCCCGCCGGGCTGGCCGACCCCGCGCTGTTCGTCCTCGAGTACGCGCTGACCCGGCTGCTCGCCGACCGCGGCCTGACCCCCGACGCGGTCCTCGGGTACGGCGTCGGGGAGGTCACCGCCGCCTGCGTGGCCGGGGTGCTCGACCCGGCCGACGCGCTGCGCCTGGTGGCCGCCCACGGCCGGCTGCACGCCGACCTGCCGCCCACCGCCACCCTCGCCGTCGGGCTGCCCTACGCCGACGTCGCCGCCCAGTTGGCCCCCGAGGTCCGCCTCGTCGCCCTCGACACGCCCGAGTCCTGCGTGGTCGCCGGGCCGGAGCCGGAGCTGCGGCGATTGGAGCGGACGCTCGCCCAGCTCTACGTGACCTGCCACCGGCCGGCGGCACCCGTCGCGGCGCACCCGGACCAGGTGACCCCCCGGCTCGGCGAGGTGGCCGCCGCCCTGGCCGGCGCCGCCCTGCGACCGCCGGCGATCCGCTGGCTGAGCACGGTCAGCGGCCGGCCGGTCAGCGCCGACGAGGCCGGGGACCCCGACCACTGGCTGCGACAGCTGCGCCAGCCGGTGCGGTTCGCCGAGGCGGCCCGGCAGCTCGCCGGCGACGACCGGCTGGTGGAGGTGGGGCCGGGGGCCACGCTCGCCGCCCTGCTCCGGCAGACCACCCCCGGCGTACCGGTGCTGCCCGCCCTGCCCGACGGCCCCGACGGCGACGGCCCGGCCACCGTGCTCGCCGCCCTGCCCGACGGCCACGACGCCCCGGCCGCCGCGCCGGGCCGGGACCGACCTGACCCGACGAACGACACGCGAGCCGGCACGCCCCGGCCCGGGAGGAGCGACTGATGGAGCACGAGGGCATCGAGGACGTCTACGAGCTGTCCCCGATCCAGGAGGGGCTGCTGTTCCACAACCTGTACTCGCCGGGCAGCGGCATCTACCTGGAGCAGGTCACCATGCGGATGCGCGGCCCGCTCGACGTGGCCGCGTACCAGCGGGCGTGGCAGACCATCGTGGACCGGCACGCGGTGCTGCGCACCAGCTTCCACTGGGAGGGCGTCGACAAGGCGCTGCAGGTGGTCCGCCGGGACGTGCCGTTCCCCATCGAGGTGCTGGACTGGCGCGACGCCGACCCGGACGCCCAGCGCGAGCGGTACGACGCGTTCGCCCTCGACGACCGGATGACCGGCTTCGACTACGCGGTCGCCCCGCTGATGCGCGGCAAGCTGATCCGCTTCGCCGACGAGGAGTGGGAGTTCTTCTGGAGCTTCTCCCACCTGCTGATGGACGGCTGGTCGTTCGGGCTGGCGTTCGCCGAGCTGACCGCCCTGTACAACGCGTACGCCACCGGCGGCAGCGCGGACCTGCCGCCGGCCCGGCCGTACCGGGCGTACCTGTCGTGGTGGGCCCGGCAGGACCGGTCGGCGACGGAGGACTTCTGGCGGGGGTACCTGGCCGGTCACACCTCGCCGGACGCCCTGGAGCTCGGCCCCGCGCCGGCCGAGCCGCTGCCCGCCGGCGAGCCCACCCACGCCGTCCTGCCCACCCCGGAGCTGCTGGAGCAGATCCCGGCGCTGACCGCGTTCGGCCGCGAGCACGGGCTGACCCTCAACACCCTCATGCAGGGCGCCTGGATGATCGTGCTGAGCCGGCACCTCGGCCGCGAGGACGTCGTCGCCGGCTCCACCGGCACCCAGCGGCCCGCCACGCTGACCGGCGCCGAGCGGATCATGGGGCCGATGCTGGCCACCATGCCGGTGCGCGCCCGGGTCCGCGACGACGCCCACCTGATCGACTGGCTGCGCGAGCTGCAGAACGACATGGCCCAGGCCCGCGAGCACGCCGACATCTCCCTGACCGACCTGCGTGGGCTGGCCGACCTGCCGGGCAACCGGCCGCTGTTCGAGCTGGACCTGGCCTTCGAGAACGTGCCGGTGCCGGAGATGGCGCTGCACCAGGTGGAGCTGGTCGAGTCCACCTACGACGGCCGCCCGCACTTCCCGATCACGATGATCGTGATGCCGGGCGAGGCGATGCCGGTGCCCCGGATGGTGTACGACCAGACCCGGTTCACCGAGTCCGCCGTGCGCCGGCTGGTCGACCAGTTCTCCGCCACGCTGACCAACATGACCCTGTACCCCGGCCTGCGGCTGGGCGACATGGACGTCATGCCCACCGAGCAGTGGCGGGAGGTGCTGCTGGAGTGGAACTCCACCGAGCCGCAGCCCGTCGCGGCCCTGCCCGAGCTGTTCGCCCGCGCGGCGTCCGCCGCCCCCGCCGCCCCCGCGCTCACCTACGCCGGGCAGACGCTCAGCTACGCCGAGCTGGCCGCGCGCGCCAACCGGCTCGCCCAGCACCTGCGCGCGGTCGGCGTACGGCCCGGCGACCGGGTCGGCCTGTGCCTGCAGCGGTCCCTCGACACCGTCGTCGGGGTGCTCGGCGTGCTCACCGCCGGGGCCGCGTACGTGCCGCTGGACCTGGGGCACCCGGCCGAGCGGATGCGCTGGATCCTTGCCGACGCCGACGTCACCGCCCTCGTCACGCACGACGCGGTGGGCGACGCCGCGCCCGGGTTCGCCGGCACCGTGGTCAACCTCGACACCGCCGCCGAGGCGATCGCCGCCCGGCCGGCCGAGGCGCCGGCCGACGGCCCCGGCCCGGACGACGTGGCCTACCTGATCTACACCTCCGGCTCCACCGGCCACCCCAAGGGCGTGCTGGTCAGCCACGCGAACGTGGCCCGCCTCGTCGCCGGGGCGGCCACCCTGATGGACCTGACCGCCGACGACGCGTGGAGCATGGTCCACTCGTACGCCTTCGACGTGTCGGTGTTCGAGATGTGGGGCGCGTTCTCCACCGGCGCCCGGCTGCTGGTCGTGCCGCACGAGACGATCCGCGACCCGGAGGCGCTGCTGGCGCTGCTCGCCGCCGAGCGGGTCACCGTGTTCAGCCAGACCCCGTCGGCGTTCCGCCAGTTCATGGCGCCGGCGCTGACCGACGGCGCGCCCCGGCTGCCGCTGCGCTACGTCATCTTCGCCGGCGAGTACCTGGACACCCCGGTGCTGGCTCCCTGGTTCGACCGGTACGGCGACGAGCAGCCCCGGCTGGTCAACATGTACGGCATCACCGAGACCACGGTGCACTCGACGTACCGGGAGATCACCCGCGCCGACGTCGGCGGCCCGGTCCGCAGCAACGTCGGCCGGCCCCTGCCCGACCTGCGCATCTACCTGCTCGACGCGCGGGGCATGCCGGTGCCGCCGGGGGTGCGGGGCGAGATCTACGTCGCGGGCGCCGGGGTCACCCTCGGCTACCGCAACCTGCCCGAGCTGACCGCCCAGCGCTTCCTGCCCGACCTGTACGCCGGCGAGGGCGAGCAGCGGATGTACCGCTCCGGCGACCTGGCCCGGTGGACCGACGACGGGGAGCTGGAGTTCCTCGGCCGCGCCGACCAGCAGGTGAAGATCCGCGGCTTCCGGGTCGAGCCGGGCGAGGTCGAGGCGGTGCTGCGGGAGCGGCCGGAGATCGCCGACGCGGTGGTGCTGCCCCGGGAGATCGCCGGGGACACCCGGCTGGTGGCGTACCTGGTGCCGGCCGACGGCGCGACGGTGCGCGACGCCGACGTGACCGCCGGCCTGCGCGCGGTGCTGCCGGAGTACATGGTCCCCGCCCACCTGGTCACCCTGGACCGGTTCCCGCTCACCCCGAACGGCAAGACCGACCGGGCCGCCCTGCCCGGCTTCGACGGGGCCCGGCCCGACCTGGACCGGGAGTACGTCGCCCCGCGCACCCCCACCGAGGAGGCGGTCGCCGCCGCCTGGCGGGAGATGCTGGGCGTGGAGAAGGCCGGCGTGTACGACGACTTCTTCGCCCTCGGCGGGCACTCCCTGCTGGCCACCCGGGTGGTGTTCAAGCTGCGCGACGCGCTCGGCGTCGAGGTGCCCGTCCGCGCGATCTTCGACCACCCGGTGCTGGAGCGGCTGGCCGGCGCGATCGACGAGCTGAGCCGCCGCCCGGCCGCCGCCCCGCCGGTGATCGCCCGCCAGGCGCGGGTGGCGCAGCGGGTCTGAATCCGTCGGCCCGCCGGGTTCCCCCTGCCCGGCGGGTCGACCCCGTCCCGCCCTCGCAAGATTCGTGCCGCCACAGAGAGGTGCCCGCGCCAATGAGCGTCGATGACAACCCGGTCCGCACCCGGGAGGCGTACCTGCTGCCGACCTCGTACGGGCAGCGCCGGCTCTGGTTCCTCGACATGCTCGAACCGGCCAGCGCCACCTCGTACACCGAGCACGGCGCGCTGCGGATCGCCGGGGGGCTGGACGTCGCGGCCCTGCGCGCCGCCGTCGCCGCGATGGTGCGCCGGCACGAGACGCTGCGCACCGGCCTGGTGCTGGTCGACGGCGAGCCCGTGCAGGCCGTCGCCACCGAGCTGACGGTGCCGGTGCAGGAGGTCGACGCCACCGGCCGGGTCCCGGCCGGCGCGGACACCGACGCGGTGCACGCCGAGCTGGCCGACGACATCAGGGAGCTGCTGCGTCGGCCGTTCGACCTGACGTCGCCGCCGCTGTTCCGGGTGGTGCTGTACCGCCTCGGCCCGGACGACCACGTGCTCGTCGTCGCGTTCCACCACGCCGTCTACGACCAGTGGTCCGGCGCGGTGTTCGTCCGGGAGCTGCTGGCCTGCTACGACGCCGCGGTGGCCGGGGTCGAGGCGACGCTGCCCGAGCTGCCCGTGCAGTACGGCGACTTCGCCGCCTGGCAGCGGGAGTGGGTCGGCGGCGAGGAGGAGTCCGGCCAGCTCGCGTACTGGGAGCGGCGGCTGGCGGGGCTGCCGCCGCTGGAGCTGCCCACCGACCGGCCCCGCCCGGCCGCGCAGACCTTCGAGGGCGCCACCGTCGACGCGGTGCTGCCCGCCGAGCTGGTCACGGCGCTGGACCGGCTGGGCCGCGAGCACCAGGCCACGCTGTTCATGACGGTGCTCACCGCGTTCTCCGCCGTGCTGGCCCGGCACTCCGGCCAGGAGGACCTCGCCGTCGGCACCCCCGTCGCCGGGCGACGCGCGCCGGAGCTGGAGCACCTGGTCGGCTTCTTCGTCAACAACCTCGTGCTGCGCGTCGACGCGAGCGCCGACCCCGGCTTCGCCGACCTGCTCGGCCGGGTCCGCGACACCTGCCTCGACGCGTACGCCAACGGCGACGTGCCGTTCGAGCGGGTCGTGGAGCGGCTGCGCCCCGACCGCGACCTGGCCCGCAGCCCGCTGTTCTCGGTGATGTTCGTCTTCGGCAACGTGCCGCTGCCCGCCCTGCGGGCCACCGGCATCACCGCCGAGCTGTTCCGGGTGGACCCGGGCACCGCCAAGTTCGACCTGTTCGTCACCTGCGTGCCGCGCGCCGACGGCGCGCTGACCGTCACCGTCGAGCACAACGCCGCGCTGTTCGACCCGGCCACCGCCCGCCGGCTGCTGGACCACCTGCGGCTGGTGCTCGACGCGGCGGTCGCCGCCCCCGGCCGGCCGCTGTCGGAGCTGCCGCTGCTCGCCGACGCCGAACGCGACCAGCTCGTCGAGTGGGGCCGCGGCCCGACCCGGGAGGCGCCCGCCGACACCCTGCCCGCCCTGGTCGCCGCCCGGGCCGCCGCCGACCCGGGCCGCACCGCGGTCAGCGGCGCCTCCGGCCGGCTCAGCTACGCCGACCTGGTCGCCCGGGCGCAGCGGGTCGCCGCCGCGCTGCACGCCGCCGGCGTACGCCCCGGGCAGCTCGTCGGCGTGGCCGTGGACCGGGACGCCGACCTGCCCGCCGCGCTGCTCGGCGTGCTCGGCGCCGGGGCCGCGTACCTGCCGATCGACGTCGCGCTGCCCGCCGAGCGGGTCCGCTTCGTCCTCACCGACTCCGGGGCCGCGCTGGTGCTCGCCGACGCGGCCACCGCCGACGCGCTGCCCGGCGACGTGGCGGTGCTGCGCGTCGACGGCGACCTGCCCGCCGCCGACGCGTGGCCGGCCAGGCCCGGCCCCGACGACCTCGCGTACGTCATCTACACCTCCGGCTCCACGGGCACCCCGAAGGGCGTCGCCGTGCCGCACCGGGCCCTGGGCAACCTGCTGGCCACGATGGCCGAGCGGCCCGGCCTCGGGCCTGACAGCGTGCTGTGCGCGGTCACCACGCTCTCGTTCGACATCGCCGCCCTGGAGCTGTTCGGCCCGCTGACCGTCGGCGGACGGGTCGACGTGGTGCCCCGCGACGTCGCCGCCGACGGCCCCCGGCTCGCCGCGCACCTGGCCGCCGCCGGGGCGACCGTCGTGCAGGCCACCCCGGCCACCTGGCGGCTGCTGCTGGCCGCCGGCTGGCGCCCCGGCCCCGACCTCGCCGTCTGGTGCGGCGGCGAGGCGTTCCCGCCGGACCTGGCCGGCGCCCTCGCGGCCACCGGCGCGCCCGTGTGGAACCTGTACGGGCCGACCGAGACGACGGTATGGTCCACCGTGCACCGGGTCACCGGCGACGAGAACCCCGTGCCGCTGGGCGGCCCGGTGGCGAACACGGAGCTGCTGGTCGTCGACGGCGCGGGCCGGCGGGCCCCGATCGGCGTGCCGGGCGAGCTGTGGATCGGCGGCGCCGGGGTGGCGTCGGGCTACTGGCGCCGCGACGAGCTGACCGCGCAGCGGTTCGTGGCGCACCCGGAGACGCCGGGCGCGCGGGTGTACCGCACCGGTGACGTGGCGCGCTGGCGGGCCGACGGCTCGCTGGAGTACCTGGGCCGGGCGGACTTCCAGGTGAAGGTGCGCGGACACCGCATCGAGCTGGGCGAGATCGAGTCGGTGCTGCGGGCGCACCCACAGGTCCGCGACGCGGTGGTGGTCGTCCGCGAGGACACCCCCGGCGACCAGCGCCTCGTGGCGTACCACGTCGGCGACGCCGACCCCGACGAGCTGCGCGCCGCCTGCCGCGACCGGCTGCCCGAGTACATGGTGCCGGCCACGCTGGTGCAGCTGCCCGCGCTGCCGCTCACCGGCAACGGCAAGGTCGACCGGCGGGCCCTGCCCGCCCCCGACCCGGCCCGCCGCGCCGGCGCGTACGAGGCCCCGCGCGGGGCGGCCGAGGAGCGGCTCGCCGCGATCTTCGCCGACGTGCTGGGGCTGGACCGGGTCGGCCGCGACGACGACTTCTTCGCCCTCGGCGGGCACTCCCTGCTCGCCACCGGCCTGGTCGGCCGGATCGCCGCCGAGCTGGGCGGCGAGGTGCCGGTGCGGGCCGTGTTCGCCCAGCCCACCGTCGCCCGGCTCGCCGCCGTGCTGAACCTCGGCGGCCCGTCCGGCAGCCCGGAGCTGGCCGCCGCGCCGCGCCGGCCCGACCCCGACGGCCGGGTCCGGCTGCCCGCCTCGTTCCAGCAGCGCCGGGTCTGGTTCCTCGCCCAGTTCGAGCCGGACACCGCCGCCGCCTACCACCTGTACGGCGGGCTGCGGCTGCACGGCCGGCTCGACGCGGCCGCCCTGCGCGCCGCCGTCGACCTGGTGGTGCGCCGGCACGAGACGCTGCGCACCGGGTTCGCCGCCGTCGACGGCGAACCCGAGCAGGTGATCCACCCGGCCGTCCCCACCCCGCTGTCCGAGGTGGACCTGACCAACGCCGGCGACCCGGACGCGGCCCTGGCCGGCCTGCTCCGCGACGCCGCCACCCGCCCGTTCGACCTGGCCGCCCCGCCGCTGCTGCGGGTCGTCCTGGCCACCCTCGGCGCCGACGACGCGGCGCTGCTGGTCACCCTGCACCACGCCGTCGGCGACCGGCTGGCCGTCGAGGCGCTGACCACCGAGCTGTCCGCCGCGTACGCCGCCCTGGCCGCCGGCGGCGAGCCGCAGCTGCCCGAGCTGCCCGTCCAGTACGGCGACTACGCCGTCGCCCAGCAGCGCTGGGCCGACGGCCCGGCCGAGCGGCGGCAGCTCGACCACTGGCGCCGCCAGCTCGCCGACCTGCCGGTGCTGGACCTGCCGACCGACCGGCCCCGCCCGGCCGTGCAGACGTACCGGGGCGCCACCCGCACCGCCGAGCTGCCCGCCGACCTCGTGGCCCGCCTCGACGCCCTCGCGGCCGGCCGCGGCGGCACCCTGTTCATGGCCCTGCTCGCCGGGTACGCGCTCACCCTGTCCCGGTACGCCCGCACCGTCGACGTGCCGGTCGGCTCGCCGATCTCCGGCCGGTACCGCCCCGAGCTGGAGCCGTTGATCGGCTACTTCACCAACAACCTGGTGCTGCGCACCGACCTGGCCGGCGACCCCACCGTGGGCGAGCTGGTCGACCGGGTCCGCGACACCTGCCTCGACGCGTACGCCAACGCGGACGTGCCGTTCGAGCGCCTCGTCGAGCGGCTGCGCCCCGACCGGGACCTCGCGCACAGCCCGCTGTTCCAGGTCATGTTCATCGCCGCGCACCTGCCGGCGCCGTCGCTGCGCCTCGGCGACGTCGACGCCACGCCGCTGCGCGCCCCGGAGACCGCCGCCAAGTACGACCTGACGTTCACCGTCTTCCCCGCCGGGGTCGACACCGTCGCGCAGACGGTGGTCGCCGAGTACAACACCGACCTGTTCGACGCCGGCACCGTGGACCGGCTGCTCGCCCACTACCGGCTCGTCCTCGACGCGTTCGCCGCCGACGCCGACCGGTCGCTGTCCGCGCTGCCCGTGCTGCCCACCGAGGAGCGGGCCCGGCTCAACCGGTGGGGCACCGGCGCCCGCCCGGCCGTGCCGGAGGCCAGCCTCGACGCGTACGTCACCGCCCGGTTCGCCGAGTTCGCCGAGCGGGTCGCCGTCGCCGACGAGACCGGCTCCCTGACGTACGCCGAGCTCGACGCCCAGGCCTGGCAGCTCGCCCGGCACCTGCGCGCGGCCGGCGTGACCCGCGGCGACCGGGTCGCCCTGTTCGCCGAGCGCTGCTGCGACGTGCTCGTCGCGCTGCTCGGCGTGCTCCGCGCCGGGGCCGCGTACGTGCCGGTCGACGTGGACTTCCCCGCCGAGCGGGTGGCGTTCATCCTGGCCGACTCGGGCGCGTCGGTGGTGCTCACCCAGGCCGGGCTGGTCGACCTGCTGCCCGAACTGCCCGAGGCGGTCACCGTGGTCCGGCTGGACGCCGACCGCCCCGCCGTCGCCGCCCACCCCGCCGAGCCGCTGCCCGAGCGCACCGGCCCGGACGACACCGCGTACCTGATCTACACCTCCGGCTCCACCGGCCGCCCCAAGGGCGTGGTGCTGCCGCACCGGCCGGTGGTGAACCTCCTGCTCACCATGGCCAACCGGCCCGGGATGCGGCCCGCGGCCGTGGTCGGCGCCGCCAACACGCTGTCCTGCGACATGCCGGTGCTCGACGTCTACCTGCCGCTGGTGGTCGGCGCGCGGATCGAGATGATCCCGCACGCCACCGTCGTCGACGGCGAGCGGCTGGCCGAGCGGCTGGCCCGCAGCGGCGTCACCTACCTCCAGGGCACCCCGACCACCTGGCGCCTGCTCCAGCAGGCCGGCTGGCGCCCGCCCGCCGGGTTCACCGCCCTGGCCGGCGCGGAGCGCGTCCCCGCCGACCTGGCGCACTGGCTGTACGGCGCCGGCGCGGACGTCTGGCACCTGTACGGGCCGACCGAGACCACGGTGTGGTCGACGGTGTACCGGGTCGTCGGCGGCGAGGACCCGCTGCCGCTGGGCGGCCCGGTGGCGAACACCGAGCTGCTCGTGGTGGACGACGCGGGCCGGCGGGTGCCGATCGGGGTGCCCGGCGAGCTGTTGATCGGCGGCGCCGGGGTGGCGTCCGGGTACTGGGACCGGGAGGAGCTGACCGCGCAGCGGTTCGTGGCGCACCCCGAGGTGCCCGGCGCGCGGGTGTACCGCACCGGCGACGTGGTCCGCTGGCGGGCCGACGGCTGGCTGGAGTTCCTGGGCCGGGTCGACTTCCAGGTGAAGGTGCGCGGGCACCGCATCGAGCTGGGCGAGATCGAGTCGGTGCTGCGGGCCAACCCGCAGGTCCGCGACGCGGTGGTGGTCGTCCGCGAGGACAACCCCGGCGACCAGCGCCTCGTCGGCTACGCCGACCTGCACCACCCCGACGCCGTCGACCGGCCCGCCCTCGCGGGCCAGCTGCACGCCGCGTGCCGCGAACGGCTGCCCGACTACATGGTGCCCTCGGCCCTGGTGCTGCTCGACGCGCTGCCGCTGACCGCCAACCGCAACAAGGTCGACCGGGCGAAGCTGCCCGCCCCGGACGGCCTGCGGCCGGACATCGGCGCGTACGACGCCCCGCGCGGGGCGGCCGAGGAGCGGCTGGCCGCCATCTTCGCCGACGTGCTCGCGCTGGACCGGGTCGGCCGCGACGACGACTTCTTCGCCCTCGGCGGGCACTCCCTGCTCGCCACCCGGGTGGTGTCCCGCATCCGCGACGCCCTCGACGTGGACCTGCCGGTCCGGGCCGTCTTCGCCACCCCGACCGTCGCCGGCCTCGCCGCCGCCCTGCCCGCCGGCGCCGGCACGACCGCGCCGGACGCCGGTGCCGGGGCCGCCGCGCCGGCCGCCGAGCCCGCCGCGCTGCCGCCGATCCCCGCGCAGTTCCGGATGCCGCAGGTCGGCGGCGACCTCGCCGGCCGGTACGTGCTGCCGGCGTCCTCCGGCCAGCGCCGGCTGTGGTTCCTCGCCCAGCTGGACCCGGCCGGCGCCGGGGCGTACACGGTGGACAGCGCCGTCCGGCTCACCGGCCCCCTCGACCCGGACGCGCTGCACGCCGCGCTGAACGCCGTGGTGGCCCGGCACGAGACGCTGCGCACCTCGTTCCACGAGGCCGACGGGGAACCGGTGCAGGTGGTCTCGCCCGCCGCCGTCGTGCCGCTGGAGCGGGTGGAGCTGGCCGACCCCGGCGCGCTCGACGACACCCTCACCGAACTCTCCGGCGTCCCGTTCGACCTGCGGACCGCGCCGCTGCTGCGGGCCACCCTCGTCCGGCTCGCCGCCGACGAGCACGTCCTGCACCTGGCCCTGCACCACGCCATCTGCGACCGCTGGTCGGTGCAGATCCTGGCCCGCGACCTGGTCGCCGCGTACGCCGCGGTGACCGGCGCCGGCGGCGAGGCGCTGCCCGCGCTGGGCGTGCAGTACGGCGACTACGCCGCCTGGCAGCGGCAGTGGACGGCCAGCCCGCCCGCGGCGGCGCAGCTGGCGTACTGGCGGGACCGGCTGGCCGACCTGCCGGCCCTGGAACTGCCCACCGACCGGCCCCGCCCGGCGACCCGCGCCTGGCGCGGCGACCTGCGCTGGGACCGTATCCCCGCCGACGTCGTCCGCCGGGTCACCGAGGCCGGGCGGCGCCGCTCCGCCACCCTGTTCATGGTCGGGCTGGCCGCCTGCCAGCTGACCCTCGCCCGGTACAGCGGCCAGCGGGACTTCGCCGTCGGCTCGCCCGTCGCCGGGCGGCCCCGCACCGAGCTGGAACCGCTGGTCGGGTTCTTCGTCAACAACCTGGTGCTGCGCGCCGACCTCACCGGCGCGCCGACGGTCGGGGAGCTGCTGGACCGGGCGCGCGCCACCTGCCTGGACGCGTACGCCCACGCCGACGTCCCGTTCGACCAGCTCGTCGAGGAGCAGCGGCCGGTGCGCGACCGGGCGCAGACGCCGCTGTTCAGCGTGCTGTTCGCGGTGCAGAACACCCCGGCCGCGGCCCGCGCCATGGGGACGGTCGAGGTCGCCCCGGTCGACCTGCGTCCCGGCACCGCCCAGTTCGACCTGTCGATCATGCTGGTGCCCGACCCGGACGGCGACCTGCGGCTGCGCGTCGAGTACGACGCCGAGCTGTTCGACGCCGCCACCGTGGACCGGATGGCCGCCCAGTTCCGGCTGGTCCTGGAGGAGCTGGCCGGCGACCCGGCCCGCCCGGTGGCCGACCTCGCCCCGCTCACCGCCGACGAGGAGCGGCTGCTGCTCGGCGAGTGGGTCGGGCAGGCCCCGCAGCCCGAGACCCCCGGGCTCACCGCCCGGTTCCGGGAGCAGGCCCGGCGCACCCCGGACGCGGTGGCCGCCGAGTGCGGCGCCGACCGCCTCACGTACGCGCAGCTCCTGGACCGGGCGACCGGCCTGGCGGCGCGGCTGCGCGCGGCCGGGGTGACCAGGGGCGACCGGGTCGGCATCCACCTCGACCGCACCCTCGACCTGCTGGTCGCGGTGCTCGGCGTGCTGGAGGCCGGCGCCGCCTACGTGCCGCTGGACCCGAGCTGGCCGGCCGACCGGATGCGCTACGTCCTCGACGACGCGGGCGTGCGGGCGCTGGTCGCGGCGGGCCCCCTCGACGGCTTCACCGGCCCGGTCCTGGCCCCGGCCGATGTCGCCGGCGGGGCCGCGCCGGCCGACGACGCCGAGCCGGCCGGGCCGGACGACGTGGCGTACCTGATCTACACCTCCGGCTCCACCGGCCGGCCCAAGGGCGTCATGGTCACCCACCGCAACGTCGTCCGCCTGGTCACCGGCTCGGCCACCCGGTTCCGGTTCACCCCGGACGACGTGTGGAGCATGTTCCACTCCGTCGCCTTCGACGTGTCGGTGTTCGAGATGTGGGGCGCGTGGCTCACCGGCGCCCGGGTCGTCGTCGTGCCGTACCTGGCCGGCCGGGAACCGGCCGAGCTGCGGGCGCTGCTGGCCCGGCACCGGGTCACCGTGCTCAGCCAGACGCCCACCGCGTTCCGCCAGCTCGCCGCGGCCGACGCCGCCGCCGGGGACCGCCTCGATTCGCTGCGCTACGTCGTCTTCGCCGGCGAGGCCCTCGACGTGCGGATCCTCGCCGGCTGGTTCGACCGGTACGGCGACGCCCGCCCCGAACTGATCAACATGTACGGCACCACCGAGACCACCGTGCACGCCACGTTCCACGTCGTCCGCGCCGCCGAGCTGGCCGACCCGGGCCGGCGCCTGGTCGGCCGGCCCCTGCCCGACCTGCGGATCGTGCTCCTCGACGCCGACCGGCGGCCGGTGCCGCTCGGCGCCCACGGCGAGGTCGCCATCGGCGGCCCGGGTGTGTCCCTCGGCTACTCCGGCCGCCCCGAGCTGACCGCCGAGCGCTTCGTCGCCAGCCCGTACGCCGGCCCCGGCGGGACGCTGTACCGCACCGGCGACCTGGCCCGCTGGCTGCCCGACGGGAACCTGGACTTCCTCGGCCGCACCGACGCCCAGGTGAAGATCCGCGGGTTCCGGGTCGAGCCGGGCGAGGTGGAGGCCGTGCTGCGGGAACACCCGGACGTCGCCGACGTCGTGGTGGTGGCCCGGGCCGGCCGCGCCGACGACACCGAGCTGGCCGGGTACGTGGTGCCCCGCCCCGGCGCCGCCCCCGCCGAGCTGCGCGTGCACGCCCGCCGGCTGCTGCCGGAGTACCTGGTGCCGGCCAGCCTCACCCTGCTCGACGTGCTGCCCCGCACCGCCAACGGCAAGCTCGACGTGCGGGCGCTGCCCCAGCCCCGGCACGGCGGCGACACCGCCGGTCACGTCGCCCCGCGCGACGAGCTGGAACAGGCCGTCGCCGACATCTGGCGGCAGGTGCTCGAGGTCGACGCCGTCGGCGTGCACGACAACTTCTTCGACCTCGGCGGGCACTCCCTGCTGGCCACCCGGGCGATGAGCCGCACCCGCGCCGCGCTCGGCGTCGACGCCGGGGTGCGGGACCTGTTCGACCGGCCCACCGTCGCCGGGCTCGCCGAGCGGATCCGCCGCGAGCGCGACGGCGATGACGCGGTCCCCGGGTCGCACGACGCGGCCCAGGTCGGGGCCGACGCGATCCCGGCGGTGCCCCGCGACGGCGGGCTGCTGCCGGCCGCCCCGGCGCAGCGCCGGCTCTGGCTGCTGCACCAGCTCGACCCGGACAGCGCCGGGGCGTACGTGATCGGCAGCGCGGTGCGGCTGCGCGGCCCGCTGGACGCC
Source organism: Micromonospora sp. NPDC048830 (assembly GCF_043198215.1). Lineage (NCBI taxonomy): Bacteria > Bacillati > Actinomycetota > Actinomycetes > Micromonosporales > Micromonosporaceae > Micromonospora > Micromonospora sp. NPDC048830. The sequence continues at coordinate 60,333 of NZ_JBICUP010000010.1, read as the reverse complement.
GACGCGCTGGCCGCCGCGTTCGCCGACGTGGTGGCCCGGCACGAGGCGCTGCGCACCAGCTTCGAGGTGGTCGACGGCGAGCCGGCGCAGCGGGTCCACCCCGAGCTGACCGTGCCGGTGGAGCGGGTCGACCTGGCCGGCGACGTGGCGGCCGTCGCCGCGCTCACCCGGGACCGGCTCACCGCCCCGTTCGACCTGGCCACCGCGCCGCTGGTGCGGGCCACCCTGGTCCGGGTCGACGCCGACGAGCACCACCTGCTGCTGGCCCTGCACCACGCCGTCGGCGACCAGTGGTCCACCCAGGTCGTCGTCCGGGACCTGGTGGCCGCGTACCGGGCCCGGGTCGCCGGCACCCCTGTGGACCTGCCGCCGCCGGCCGTCCAGTACGCCGATGTGGCGGCCTGGCAGCGGGACCGCCTCGCCGCCGGCGGACACGACGAGGACCTGAGCTGGTGGACCGAGCGGCTGGCCGGGCTGCCCGTGCTGGACCTGCCCACCGACCGGGTCCGCCCGGCCACCCGGGGCCACCGCGGCGGCCAGCGGGAGGCGGAGGTACCCGCGGCCGTGGTCGACCGGCTCACCGGCGTCGCGCGGCGGCACGACGCCACCGCGTTCATGGTCGCGCTGGCCGCGTACCAGCTGACGCTGTCCCGGTACGCCGGGCAGGCCGACTTCGGCGTCGCCGTGCCGGTGTCGGGCCGGGACCGGCCGGAGACCGAGAACGTCGTCGGCTTCTTCGCCAACACCCTGGTGCTGCGCGCCGACCTCGCTGGTCAGCCGCGCGTGGCCGAGCTGCTCAACCGGGTCCGCGAGACCTGCCTGGCCGCGTACGCCCGCGCCGACGTGCCGTTCGACGTGCTGCTCGAGCGGCTCGGCCTGACCCGGGACCTGTCCCGCACCCCCGTCGCGCAGGTCGGCTTCGCCCTGGTCGACCGGGTCGCCGCCGCCGACCGGGAGTTCGCCGGGGTGCGCGCCGAGCCGCTGCCGTTCGACCCGGGCACCGCCAAGACCGACCTGACCGTGACGATGGTGCCCACCGACGCCGGTGGCTGGCGGCTGCTCGCCGAGTACGACGCCGACCTGTTCGCCCCGGCCACCGTGGACCGGATGCTGGCGCACCTGGCCATGCTGCTCGCCGAGATCGCCGACGACCCGGACCGGTCGGTGTCCGCCCTGCCGGACCTGCCGGCGGAGGAGGCCGCGCAGCTCGACGCGTGGGGCCGGGGCCCGGAACGGGAACTGCCCGACGCGACGTGGCCGGAGCTGTTCACCCGCCAGGTGGCCGCCACCCCGGACCGCCCGGCCGTGCTGTTCGGCGACGACACGGTGACGTACGCCGACCTGAACGCCCGCGCCAACCGGCTCGCCCACCGGCTGATCGACCTCGGCGTCGCCGCCGACGCGCTGGTCGGGGTGCTCACCGAGCGCAGCGTCGAGATGGTCGTCGCGGTCCTGGCCGTGCTCAAGGCCGGCGGCGCGTACGTGCCGATCGACCCCGGCTACCCGGCCGACCGGGTCGCGTTCATGATCACCGACTCGGGGGCGAAGGTGCTGCTCACCCAGGCGGCCCTGACCGACCGGCTCACCGACGTCGACGCCACCGTCGTCACCTTCGACGACCCCGACCTGGCCGGCCTGCCCGCCACCGACCCGCCCCGGCGCAGCGGCCCGGACGACCTGGCGTACGTCATCTACACCTCCGGCTCCACCGGCACCCCGAAGGGCGTGGCCGTCGAGCACCGGTCGGTGACGAACCTGTGGCTGACCCGCTACCTCGCCGGGCTGCACGCCGGCAGCCGGGTGCTCCAGTTCGCCCCGTTCAGCTTCGACGTCTCCGTCCTGGAGATGGTGCTGTCCCTGCTGAACGGCGTGCCACTGGTGGTGCCGCAGCCGAAGGACCTGGCCGGCGGGGTGGAGATCGTCAACCTGATCAACCGGCAGCGGATCACCTTTGCCTTCATGACGCCGTCGCTGCTGGCCCACCTCTCCCCGGAGCACGTGCCCACCCTGGAGCTGCTCGGCTCCGGCGGCGAGGACTGCCCGGCCGAGGTCGCCGAGCGGTGGGGCGGCCGCAAGCGGTTCCTCATCGGGTACGGCCCCACCGAGACCACCGTGTACGCCACGGTTACCGACGAGATCGTCGGCGGCGGGCACCCCCCGATCGGGCGGCCCGTGGTCAACACGGTGGTGCGGGTGCTCGACGAGCGGCTGCGGCCCCGGCCCATCGGCGCGCCCGGCGAGCTGTACATCGGCGGCCCCGGGCTGGCCCGCGGCTACCTGCACCGGCCCGAGCTGACCGAGACGGCGTTCGCCCGGCACCCGGTGACGGGGGAGCGGCTGTACCGCACCGGCGACCTGGTCCGGTACCTGCCCGACGGGAACCTGGAGTTCCTCGGGCGCACCGACGACCAGGTGAAGCTGCGCGGCTTCCGCATCGAGCTGGGCGAGATCGCCGCCGCGCTGCGCGCCGCCCCCGGCGTCGCCGAGGCGGTCGCGGTGGTCCGCGAGGACCGCCCCGGCGACAAGCGTCTCGTCGGCTACGTCGTCCCCGCGGAGGGGGCCGGCGACGAGGACGAGCTGGTCCGCGTCGCCCGGGCCGCCGTGGCCGAGCGGCTGCCGCACTACATGGTCCCGGCGGCCGTGGTGGCGCTGCCCGCCCTGCCGCTGACCCCCAACGCCAAGGTCGACCGCAAGGCGCTGCCCGCCCCGGCCGGCCCGGTCGGCGGCACCGGGTACGTCCCGCCGCGCACCCCGACCGAGCGGCGGCTGACCCGGCTGGTCGCCGAGGCGCTCGGCGTGGAGCGCGTCGGCCTCGACGACGACTTCTTCGCCATCGGCGGGCACTCCCTGCTCGCCGCCCGGCTGCACGCCACCATCCGCCGGCTGTGGGGCGTCGACCTGCCCGTCCGGGTGCTGTTCGAGCGGTCCCGGATCGGCGCCCTCGCCGACCTGCTCGACGAGCAGGGCAGCGTGGACACCGCCGTCGCCGAGGCCGAGCACGCCGCCGCGCTGCGCGCCGACATCGCGCTGCCCGACGACGTCCGGCCGGTCGGCGAGGTGCGCGTGGTCGACCGCCCCGGCACGGTGCTGCTCACCGGGGCCACCGGGTTCCTCGGGGCGTACCTGGCCCGGCAGCTCGCCGAGGCCGGCGCGACCGTGCTCTGCCTGGTGCGGGGCCGCGACGAGGCGGATGCCCAGCAGCGGCTGGAGGAGCAGCTGCGCCGCTACCGCTGCTGGCGTCCCGAGTGGGCCGACCGGTTCCGGGCGCTGCCCGGCGACCTGGCCTCGCCCCGGCTCGGCCTCGCCCCGGACCGCTTCGCCGCGTTGGCCCGCGAGGTCGACGAGATCTACCACTGCGGCGCGGTGGTGCACTTCCTGCGCCCGTACGCGATGCTGCGCGACGGCAACGTGGCCGGCACGATCGAGATCCTGCGGCTGGCCACCCTGGACCGGCCGCTGCCGGTCCACTACGTGTCCACCATGTCGGTGTTCGGCGGGCTCGCCCCGACCGGCGGCGACGGCCCCGCCGACGCCACCGGCCTGGTGCTGCGCGAGGACACCCTGCCGGACGCCCCGCCGCCGTCCACCGACACCGGCTACAACCACAGCAAGTGGGTGGCCGAGCAGGTGGTGGAGCTGGCCCGGGCCCGGGGCGTCCCGGTCGCCGTGTACCGGCCGGGCCGCATCGGCGGCGACAGCCGCACCGGCACCTGGCGCACCGACGACCTGGTCAGCCAGGTGATCCGGGCCTGCGTGCGCACCGGCCTGGTGCCCGACACCGGGCTGGCCACCGACCTCGTACCCGTCGACCACCTCGCCGCGGTCATCACCGGCCTGGCCCGCCGCCGTGACGCCCTCGGGCGCACCTTCCACTTCGCCCTCGACGAGAAGGTGCCCCTCGTGCGGCTGGCCGACGCCCTCACCGACCGGGGCTGGCCGGTGCGCCGGGCGTCGCTCGACGAGTGGTACGCCGCCGTCGGCGAGGCCGCGCGGAACGGCGACGAGCTGCTCGGCCCGGTGCTGGCCATGTACGCCCCGCTGGCCGAGGGCCGGGTGACCGGCCCCGGCGAGCCGATCTTCGACGACCGGAACACCCGGGAGTTGCTCGGCGGCGCGCTGCCGCCGCCCCGGGTGGACACCGCCCTGTTGGGCCGCTACCTCGACGCGCTGGTCGCCGACGGGTTCATCCCGGCTCCGCCTGGCGGCGGCACGGACCACCCCCAGGAAGGGAGCACCGATGCATCCGAGTAGGCCGATCATCGTCGCCGGGGCGGGGATCGGCGGCCTCACCGCCGCCCTCGCCCTCGCCCGCCACGGCCTGCCCGTCGAGGTGTACGAGCGGCGCACCGCCGAGGAGATCCGCACCGCCCCGGGCAGCGGCCTGACCCTGTGGAGCAACGCCTCCACCCCGCTGGGCTGGCTGGGCCTCGGCGACCGGCTGCTGGCCGCCGCCGAGCGGGTGGTGGAGATCCGCAACCACGACTCGCGGGGGCGGCTGCGGTTCAGCATGCGCACCCACCCGTACATCTGGCCGGACGCGCTGCCGTCGCTGTCGATCGGCCGGATGGACCTCGCGGCGATCCTGCTGGAGGCGTGCGCCGAGCGGGGCGTGCCGGTGCACCACGGCCGCCGGGTCACCGGCTACCGGAACGCCGGCGACGGCGTCGAGGTGCTGCTGGACGACGACACGGTGGCCGGGGCGGCGCTGGTCGGCGCCGACGGCGTCCGCTCCGCCGTGCTCACCCAGCTGCGCGGCGAGGTGCCCGGCGTCTACCTGGGCCGGACCACGTACCGGGGGGTGTGCGCGGGCGCCCAGGGCCTCGTGCCCGAGGTGCCGCTGCTGTTCCACGACGAGGAGACCCGCGTCGGCGGCGGCGTCTACCCGATCGGCGGGGACCGGGCGGCCTGGACGCTGTCCTGGAAGGCGCCCGCCGGCGAGCGGGAGCAGCCGGGCCGGGAGCACGAGCACGCGGTGAAACTCGCCCGGGTGCTGCCGGCGGTGCTGCGCGACCGGGTGGCCCGCACCCCCGCCGAGGCGATCATCCGCACCGACGTCTGGTACCACGAGTGGCACGAGGACTGGGGCGACGGCGTGGTCACCCTGCTCGGCGACGCCGCGCACGCGATGCCCAACGACCTCGGGCAGGGCGCCTGCCAGGCCGTGGAGGACGCGGTGGTGCTCGCCGACGCCCTCGCCGCCGGCGACCTGTCCCACCCCGACGGGGTCGCCGCCGCGCTGCGGGCGTACGAGCGCCGCCGGTACGACCGGGTCCGGTGGGTGCGCCAGCAGTCCGTCCAGGTCGCCACGGCCGCGGAGCCGCGTACGGCGCTGGCCCGCTGGGCCATGGGCAAGCTGACCCGCCTCTACCTCGCGATGGCCGAGAAGAAGATGTGGCAGCAGATGCAGCAGCCCCCGGAGTTGACCGCCCACCCCACCCCCGCCCGCTCCTGAGGCGAGGCCCCCTGTCGACGCCGGGAAAGGCGGGCACCTTTGCAGGTCAGCTGCCAATGGTCAGGGGAGCCGGCGGGCGACGGGAGGCTCTCGATCGACCGACAAGGGCTGTGCGAAGGCTTGGAAGGGTGACCTCGGGTCGTTGGTACCCGCGTCGGGACCTGACGGCGGCCACTCCTTCCGGGCCCCGCGCCCGTCGCCGGAGGGAGGCGACGGACGTCATCGGAAGGTGCGTCAACTTGCGCTGGCGCCCCGGGTGGGGCGGCCGTTGCGGGCCAGCGGCCACAGCCGCGGCCCGCTCGGCAGATGCAGCGGCAGGGCCGGGTAATAGCCGTGCCGCTGAAGCATGTCCCGCGCTGCTTCGGTCGTCACGACCGCGTAGCTCGGATATTCGGCTTCGTCGACCACCTCGTGGTACCGGCGCAGCATCTCGCGCAACATCCCGCGTCCCCTCACGTCGGGGTGCACGGCGAACCACGACAGCCAGTAGTGCGGCGCCGAGGACCTGTAGCTGTCGACGGCGACCTGGAGCGCGGCGAAGCGGGGCGACGACCTGCCCGCGAATGCCTTCAGATGGTGAACGGTGGGAACCCAACGCTGCACGTCCGGGTCATGGCGCCGCCACGCGGCGACCGCGGACATGTTCACCGCCAGGTCGACGCGCCCGGTCTCGACGGTGTGATCGACGTCGAGAGCGAGCATGCGCCAGAGGACCGAGGTGCGCTCGGCGGGGTCGGGCACCAGCCACTCGGCGACCGGGTCGTTGGCCAAGGCGTTGATCAGGAGCTGGGTAACCGACGCGACGTCGCTGGGCGTCGCTGGCCGGATGGGCGTGGACAGGGCAGGACCTTTCACAGCGGCCGTCGGTGCATCAGCTCGGCGGGAGGGAACTGCGCGGATACGCCGCCGTTGGGCTGGCCGCGCCACATGCGCCAGATCGGCGGGCCAGCGTTGGGCAGGTTCAGGGGCGGTCCTGGGTGGTAGCCGAGGCGGGCGTACAGGTCCCGGTTGCGTTCGTTGCTGGCCTCCAGGTATGCTGGCCGGTTCCGCGCGTCGAGCCTCCAGTGTGCGCTGCCGAGCAGCACCGAACCGATGCCGCAGCTCTGTCGGTCGGGATCGACAGCGACGTACGCGAGGTAGTCGTGCGGAATGCGAGGTCGGTGTGCCTCGAATAGCGCGTCGAGTAGCAGGAACCTCGGCGCGTACTTGCCAGTCGCGTTCATCAGTTCGTACTGGTAGCTCGGCGCGGCGACCGGCGCTTCGGTGCGGCTGTACCAGATCGCCACTCCCGCCAGGTTGTCGGTGGTGTCCACGTAGCCGTGCCGCTGCGCGTGGTGCAGGACGACCTTGAAGTACCGGTGGTAGACGACACGGCGTTCTCTGATGTTGGGGACGAGCCATTCACCAACGGGCCCTTGGAGGAACGCTTCGGCCAATAGCGCGATGAGCGGCCCGGCGTTATCACGGGTGGCCCGGCGGACTGTCAGCATGGGCCGGGCGGGGGCCATGCCGGGTCGGCGCGCCGACGTCGGTTGGGGCCGCGTCTCTACGAACGGCATGGCGTGGGTTGTTGCTGTGCTCAGGGGTGTGGTCACTGCGGGTGGCCTTCCTGGACCGAGTCGGCTGTTGGGGCGGGGAGTTCATCAAGTTGCTGAAGCAGCTGGCGACCGCCAGGGTGGCGCTGGAGTTCATCCAGGGCCCATTCCTGCTGGCGGCATGTGGTGTCCTGGCAGTTGAAGCACTTGCCGTTGCCGGCGTGCTGAAGCGCAGTGCGGCGGGCCGCGTCGAACAAGTCGACGGGTCGGACGCCTTCGTCGAGCCGTGTCACGGCGTGGAGGTGTGTCGTTGAAGCGCGGCGACCTTGACGCGCACTTCCATGCAGGGTGGGTGCTCGTCGATGTGGGAGTACGAGCACTGCGGTAGATGGCCCACCACCCACATTGCGTCATCGTTGACGTGAGCGAGGTCGGTACGGAGCCGAACGACCACGATGTCGACCCGGGTGCCGGGGGTGAGGTCGCGCCCGAAGGACCAGTCGTCCGGGTCGAGCCGAAGCAGCGTGCCGGGTGCCACGTTGACCGGGGGAGGGCTGCTCATGGCCGCCGCCTTCCGAACGGCCAGAGCCATGACGGCTCGGCGTCCGTGGGCTGCTGGTTCAGGTATTCCCACACGGCGCGGTTCCGCTCCGCTGCGACTGACGTGTCATCGAGGCCGAGAGTGGCGGCCCCGTTCCAGCCGCCGTGGTGGCCGTAGAGCGTCGCCGCCCCTTCGCAGTCGATCCCGAACGGCTTGTATGGCGTGTCGTCGTTACCGGGAAGGAACCACTTCTTGCGGGCCACATGTCACCTCCTTGGGTTGGGGTACGCGGCCAGGCCCTCCCCGGCGCTGGCCGCGTACCCCTGTCGGGGGTGCAGGGCCTGTGCGCCTGGGGGGACACGTGGGGAGCCCTGCACCCGGCCTATGTGCGGGACCGCTCCCGCAGGTAAGTCGTCACCCGGGCTGCTGACACCTCGGCCTGCTCGACGAGCGTGCGGAGCGGCGAGTTCATGGCTTCCCGCAGTTCTCGCGCGCCGTCGGCTTGGTCGAGGCCGGCCAGGAAGACGCGCGCGTACCCGAGTGCCCGGTTCACGCGCTCCATGTCGCGGGCCAGCTCGCCGGCCTCGTCCACGCTTCGCTCCCTGGTGAGCTAGACCAAACGTTAGGTAACGTTGGATTCATACCAACCATTGCAGTGCTGTGGGACACAGTCAAGCCCTCCCCGTTAGATTGGTTGGGACGAAATCAGGAAGGGTGTGAGCGTGGCGCAGCCGAAGTGCCGCCAGATCGCAGACGCACTCCGAGGTCGGATCGTCTCGGGAGAGTTGCGCGTGGGCGACCGGCTTCCGACAGAGACTCAGCTGCAAGGCCAGTACGGCGTCTCTCGCAATACCGTCCGTGACGCTACGGGCCTGCTGATCAACGAGGGCCTGGTGGAGAGGATGCCGGGGCGCAGCGGCGGAATGATCGTCCGCAGCAAGGTCACCCTGACCTTCCACGCTCACCGGGCGGAGATGCCGGGCCCGACGTCGGAGACCGACGCCTGGCGGTCCGAGGTGGCACAGCAGGGCTACGAGTCCTCGCAGGAGTTCCGGCTGACCATCGAGGTACTCCCTGCGGACCTCGCGGAACGCCTGCACGTGGAGCCCGAGTCGGCGGCGGTGCTGCGCCGGTGCGTCCGGTTCGTCAACGGCCAACCGTCGTCGGTGCAGGACACCTACTACCCGATGGACCTGGCTGAGAAGGTCCCGGAACTGCTGTCGCCGAGGGACATTCCGCAGGGCACGACCCGGCTGCTCGCCGAGCGCGGGTACGCGCAGGTCGGCTACTACGACGAATACGTGGCGCGCATGCCCACGCCCGAGGAAGCGTCGATGCTGCGGCTGCCGCCCGGCACCCCGGTGCTGCACTACATCCGCACCGGCTACACCTCGGACCGTCCGGTGCGGGTGTCCGTCACCCCGTTCGCCGGCGACCGAAACCGGATCGTCAGCACCCACGGCGACGCGAGCGTCATCGCCAGGTTCAGGCCGGAGGAAGAACCAACATGATCATCACGCCTGCCCGGTTGAGCGATGTCGACGTCATCATGAGCTGGCGCCGTGAGCGGGTCGCCTGGCTCGCCGCTAGGGGTGAGGACCAGTGGTCCATCCCGCTCCCCCGTTCCGCGGTCGCGTCGACTGTCTCCGCCGGGCAGACGTGGATGGTGTGGGACGGCGACGACCCGATTGCCACGATCACGCTGACGGCGTACGTGGACGTCGACAACCTGTGGAAACCGGACAGGGATCCCGAAGCGTTGTGGTATCCAGAGGACGACCCGGCCGACTGACCCGCCTCTACCTCGCGATGGCCGAGAAGAAGATGTGGCAGCAGATGCAGCAGCCCCCGGAGTTGACCGCCCACCCCACCCCCGCCCGCTCCTGAGGCGAGGCCCCCTGTCGACGCCGGGAAAGGCGGGCACCTTTGCAGGTCAGCTGCCAATGGTCAGGGGAGCCGGCGGGCGACGGGAGGCTCTCGATCGACCGACAAGGGCTGTGCGAAGGCTTGGAAGGGTGACCTCGGGTCGTTGGTACCCGCGTCGGGACCTGACGGCGGCCACTCCTTCCGGGCCCCGCGCCCGTCGCCGGAGGGAGGCGACGGACGTCATCGGAAGGTGCGTCAACTTGCGCTGGCGCCCCGGGTGGGGCGGCCGTTGCGGGCCAGCGGCCACAGCCGCGGCCCGCTCGGCAGATGCAGCGGCAGGGCCGGGTAATAGCCGTGCCGCTGAAGCATGTCCCGCGCTGCTTCGGTCGTCACGACCGCGTAGCTCGGATATTCGGCTTCGTCGACCACCTCGTGGTACCGGCGCAGCATCTCGCGCAACATCCCGCGTCCCCGCACGTCGGGGTGCACGGCGAACCAGGACAGCCAGTAGTGCGGCGCCGAGGACCTGTAGCTGTCGACGGCGACCTGTAGCGCGGCGAAGCGGGGCGACGACCTGCCCGCGAATGCCTTCAGATGGTGAACGGTGGGAACCCAACGCTGCACGTCCGGGTCATGGCGCCGCCACGCGGCGACCGCGGACATGTTCACCGCCAGGTCGACGCGCCCGGTCTCGACGGTGTGATCGACGTCGAGAGCGAGCATGCGCCAGAGGACCGAGGTGCGCTCGGCGGGGTCGGGCACCAGCCACTCGGCGACCGGGTCGTTGGCCAAGGCGTTGATCAGGAGCTGGGTAACCGACGCGACGTCGCTGGGCGTCGCTGGCCGGATGGGCGTGGACAGGGCAGGACCTTTCACAGCGGCCGTCGGTGCATCAGCTCGGCGGGAGGGAACTGCGCGGATACGCCGCCGTTGGGCTGGCCGCGCCACATGCGCCAGATCGGCGGGCCAGCGTTGGGCAGGTTCAGGGGCGGTCCTGGGTGGTAGCCGAGGCGGGCGTACAGGTCCCGGTTGCGTTCGTTGCTGGCCTCCAGGTATGCTGGCCGGTTCCGCGCGTCGAGCCTCCAGTGTGCGCTGCCGAGCAGCACCGAACCGATGCCGCAGCTCTGTCGGTCGGGATCGACAGCGACGTACGCGAGGTAGTCGTGCGGAATGCGAGGTCGGTGTGCCTCGAATAGCGCGTCGAGTAGCAGGAACCTCGGCGCGTACTTGCCAGTCGCGTTCATCAGTTCGTACTGGTAGCTCGGCGCGGCGACCGGCGCTTCGGTGCGGCTGTACCAGATCGCCACTCCCGCCAGGTTGTCGGTGGTGTCCACGTAGCCGTGCCGCTGCGCGTGGTGCAGGACGACCTTGAAGTACCGGTGGTAGACGACACGGCGTTCTCTGATGTTGGGGACGAGCCATTCACCAACGGGCCCTTGGAGGAACGCTTCGGCCAATAGCGCGATGAGCGGCCCGGCGTTATCACGGGTGGCCCGGCGGACTGTCAGCATGGGCCGGGCGGGGGCCATGCCGGGTCGGCGCGCCGACGTCGGTTGGGGCCGCGTCTCTACGAACGGCATGGCGTGGGTTGTTGCTGTGCTCAGGGGTGTGGTCACTGCGGGTGGCCTTCCTGGACCGAGTCGGCTGTTGGGGCGGGGAGTTCATCAAGTTGCTGAAGCAGCTGGCGACCGCCAGGGTGGCGCTGGAGTTCATCCAGGGCCCATTCCTGCTGGCGGCATGTGGTGTCCTGGCAGTTGAAGCACTTGCCGTTGCCGGCGTGCTGAAGCGCAGTGCGGCGGGCCGCGTCGAACAAGTCGACGGGTCGGACGCCTTCGTCGAGCCGTGTCACGGCGTGGAGGTGTGTCGTTGAAGCGCGGCGACCTTGACGCGCACTTCCATGCAGGGTGGGTGCTCGTCGATGTGGGAGTACGAGCACTGCGGTAGATGGCCCACCACCCACATTGCGTCATCGTTGACGTGAGCGAGGTCGGTACGGAGCCGAACGACCACGATGTCGACCCGGGTGCCGGGGGTGAGGTCGCGCCCGAAGGACCAGTCGTCCGGGTCGAGCCGAAGCAGCGTGCCGGGTGCCACGTTGACCGGGGGAGGGCTGCTCATGGCCGCCGCCTTCCGAACGGCCAGAGCCATGACGGCTCGGCGTCCGTGGGCTGCTGGTTCAGGTATTCCCACACGGCGCGGTTCCGCTCCGCTGCGACTGACGTGTCATCGAGGCCGAGAGTGGCGGCCCCGTTCCAGCCGCCGTGGTGGCCGTAGAGCGTCGCCGCCCCTTCGCAGTCGATCCCGAACGGCTTGTATGGCGTGTCGTCGTTACCGGGAAGGAACCACTTCTTGCGGGCCACATGTCACCTCCTTGGGTTGGGGTACGCGGCCAGGCCCTCCCCGGCGCTGGCCGCGTACCCCTGTCGGGGGTGCAGGGCCTGTGCGCCTGGGGGGACACGTGGGGAGCCCTGCACCCGGCCTATGTGCGGGACCGCTCCCGCAGGTAAGTCGTCACCCGGGCTGCTGACACCTCGGCCTGCTCGACGAGCGTGCGGAGCGGCGAGTTCATGGCTTCCCGCAGTTCTCGCGCGCCGTCGGCTTGGTCGAGGCCGGCCAGGAAGACGCGCGCGTACCCGAGTGCCCGGTTCACGCGCTCCATGTCGCGGGCCAGCTCGCCGGCCTCGTCCACGCTTCGCTCCCTGGTGAGCTAGACCAAACGTTAGGTAACGTTGGATTCATACCAACCATTGCAGTGCTGTGGGACACAGTCAAGCCCTCCCCGTTAGATTGGTTGGGACGAAATCAGGAAGGGTGTGAGCGTGGCGCAGCCGAAGTGCCGCCAGATCGCAGACGCACTCCGAGGTCGGATCGTCTCGGGAGAGTTGCGCGTGGGCGACCGGCTTCCGACAGAGACTCAGCTGCAAGGCCAGTACGGCGTCTCTCGCAATACCGTCCGTGACGCTACGGGCCTGCTGATCAACGAGGGCCTGGTGGAGAGGATGCCGGGGCGCAGCGGCGGAATGATCGTCCGCAGCAAGGTCACCCTGACCTTCCACGCTCACCGGGCGGAGATGCCGGGCCCGACGTCGGAGACCGACGCCTGGCGGTCCGAGGTGGCACAGCAGGGCTACGAGTCCTCGCAGGAGTTCCGGCTGACCATCGAGGTACTCCCTGCGGACCTCGCGGAACGCCTGCACGTGGAGCCCGAGTCGGCGGCGGTGCTGCGCCGGTGCGTCCGGTTCGTCAACGGCCAACCGTCGTCGGTGCAGGACACCTACTACCCGATGGACCTGGCTGAGACGGTCCCGGAACTGCTGTCGCCGAGGGACATGCCGCAGGGCACGACCCGGCTGCTCGCCGAGCGCGGGTACGCGCAGGTCGGCTACTACGACGAATACGTGGCGCGCATGCCCACGCCCGAGGAAGCGTCGATGCTGCGGCTGCCGCCCGGCACCCCGGTGCTGCACTACATCCGCACCGGCTACACCTCGGACCGTCCGGTGCGGGTGTCCGTCACCCCGTTCGCCGGCGACCGAAACCGGATCGTCAGCACCCACGGCGACGCGAGCGTCATCGCCAGGTTCAGGCCGGAGGAAGAACCAACATGATCATCACGCCTGCCCGGTTGAGCGATGTCGACGTCATCATGAGCTGGCGCCGTGAGCGGGTCGCCTGGCTCGCCGCTAGGGGTGAGGACCAGTGGTCCATCCCGCTCCCCCGTTCCGCGGTCGCGTCGACTGTCTCCGCCGGGCAGACGTGGATGGTGTGGGACGGCGACGACCCGATTGCCACGATCACGCTGACGGCGTACGTGGACGTCGACAACCTGTGGAAACCGGACAGGGATCCCGAAGCGTTGTGGTATCCAGAGGACGACCCGGCCGACGCGCTCTACGCGGCGAAGATGATGATTCCGCTGCGCTACGCCGGCTCGAACCTCGGCGGGGAGATGCTGGACTGGGCCGGCGGCCGGGCGTATGAGGCCGGCTTGACGTGGCTGCGGTTGGACGCCTGGACCACCAATCCGCGGCTGCACGACTATTACCGCGGGCAGAGCTTCCGCCACGTGCGCACCATAGAGTCGCGGGTGTCCGGCGCTTGCTTCCAACGGCCGTCCCAGCCGTACACCAGCACTCGGCTCAAGACCGAGGCGGTCTGACCGTGCTATCGGGGCCACGACACACCCGCCGGGGCGGGGAACCCCACAGCGGCCGTCGATGGCTCCAGTATGGATTGGGTGACGAGAGCATCTGCGACAAGGTCACGACCGAGTCGCCAACCCGCGAGCTGACGGTGCAACGTCTCTAATTAGCGGTGCTCGGTCGTCGACGACTGGGAGGTGGGCGTCATCGCTCGTCGTCAGGCAACCTCACAAGAGCCGTCGCCGCTACGCCGCGCCCGCCTCGGGCGGGGGTGGACGCTGGAGAACGTAGCCGGAGCTGTTCCTGAACCTCGACGTCCTCCTGGCCGACCACGGCGAACAGGTCCTCGACACGCTGTGGACCGAGGTATGCCGGTGGGCCGCCGATCCGCGGCGTCTCCACCGCGCCTACACCGTCGACTACTTCGCCGCCTTGCTGGCAGAGCACCCCGCCGTCCGTCCCGCGCACCGCGCCGCCTGAATCGAGGCCCCGTGATCCACGCTGTCTACGACGTGACGAACTGCGCCGGGGTCACTGCGGTCGGCCCGGAGCAGATCATGATCGCGATGCGAGAGACGTGTCGGCTGCTCGGCAACAGCGCCCGGTCAGAGTTGATCGAGCCGTTCCAGCCGCACGGCGCCACCTGCGTGCTGATCCTCGCCGAGTCGCACATCATCGTGTCCACCTGGCCGGAGTTCGCATTGGCACACATCGACGTGTTCACCTGCCGCGCGGACAGCGACCCGGACCGCGCGGTCCGGCCGATCCTTGACCTTCTCGGTGGCGACGTCGCGCTCGCCGGGCGGGTCCCACGCCTGGCCTTGCCCGCTGCGCTCGCCTCGTAACCCGCCCACGGCAGGGGGCCTTTCGCATCGCTCCCGGGTGCCCGACCGGGTACCCCGGCGGGGGTGGGAGGTGCGGGCGGGCCGGGGAGTGCCCAGGCGGACGGCCCGTTGGAGGGCGGACCGGCAGCGCGGGCGTTGGCACGGTGGGGGGAACCCCGCGAGATCACCACCGGTGCTCCGGCGCGACGCGCTCACCGTCGTCGAACTCGGCGCGGTGCCGGCGGGACCTCGCCGGCCCGACCGACTTCAGCCAGGAGCGCGCATGACCGACCGTGCCCTCGACGACGGCATCCAGGCGACCACCCTGCTCGACATCCTGCGGGACAACGCCGCGCGGGATCCCGGGGCGGTCGCCTTCGCGCATCTGACCTTCCCCGCCGGCACGGACACGTCCGACGGGCGCGGCGTCACGAGCGAGCTCACCCGCGCGGAGTACGACCGGCGCTCCGCCGCCCTCGCGGCCACCATCGCCCCGCACCTCGCCCCGGCCGGGCGGGTGCTGGTGCTGCTGGCCCCGGGCCTGGACTTCCTGGTCGGCCTCACCGGGGTGATGTACGCCGGCGCCGTCGCCGTCGCCTGCCCGCCGCCGGTGGACGGGGCGGGTGACCCGCGCACCGAGCGGGCGGTGCAGATCGCCGGCAACGCCGAGGTGACCGCCGTGGTGACCAGCGCCGAGCTGGTCGACCGGCTCGGTGAGCTGCGCGAGCGGCTCGGCGCCGACGTGCCGTGGTTCGCCGTCGACCGGGTCGACGAGGCCGCCGCCGACGGCTGGACCCCGCCCGAGCTGACCGGCGACGACCTGGCGCTGCTGCAATACACGTCCGGCTCCACCGGCGCGCCCAAGGGCGTCATGGTCAGCCACCGCAACCTGCTGCACCAGATCGCCCAGACGGTGGCCCTCGCCGGGCTGCCGGCCGGGGCGAACGTGGTCAGCTGGATCTCCCCGTACCACGCCCTCGGGGTGGCCGGGCACCTGCTGCTGGCCCAGTACCTCGGCGGTCGGGCGGTGTTCCTCACCCCGGAGGACTTCGTCGCCGACCCGCTGCGCTGGCTGCGCGCCATCTCCGACACCCCCGGCCCGATCTACGGCTGCGCCCCGAACTTCGCCTTCGAACGCTGCCTCGCCCAGGTGCCCGCCGAGCGGCGCACCGGCCTGGACCTCTCCGGCTGGCACACCACCTTCAACGCCGCCGAGCGGGTCCGGGCGGAGACCGTCCGCCGGTTCTGCGCGGAGTTCGCCCCGTACGGCTTCCGTCCCGAGACCATGTCGCCGGGCTTCGGCATGACCGAGGCGATGCTGTTCCTCACCGGCCGGCACGGCGATCCGGAGCCGCTGATCCTGCGCGTCGACGCCGCCGAGCTGGAGCAGGGCCGAGTGGTGGTCACCACCGACGGCGACGACCGCGCCCTCACCCTGGTCGGGGTGGGCCCGTACGGGCCGCACTGCGAGATCCTGGTGGTCGACCCGGCGACCCGCACCCCGGTCGACGACGACCGGGTCGGCGAGCTGTGGGTGCGCGGCGAGGTGGTCTGCCAGGGCTACTGGCAGCGCCCCGAGCTGTCGGCGGAGACCTTCGGCGCGCGGCTGGCCGACGGCACCGGCCCGTTCCTGCGTACGGGCGACCTGGGCTTCCGGCACGCCGGTGAGCTGGTGCTCTGCGGCCGGCTCAAGGAAATGATCATCATCCGGGGTCGCAACCTGTACCCGCAGGACGTCGAGATGACCTGCGAGCGGGTGCACCCGGCGCTCAAGGGCGCCCCGGCGGCGGCGTTCGCCGTCGACACCGAGGGCGAGGAGCGACTCGTCGTCGTGCAGTCCATCCCCGACACCGACGGGGTGGACCTCGACGACCTGGCCCGCCGGCTGCGCGCGGCGATCACCGGCGAGCACGAGGTCGAGGCGTACGAGGTGCTGCTCGTCGGCCCGGAGGGGGTCGCCAAGACCGTCAGCGGCAAGGTGCAGCGCGGCGCCTGCCGCGACCGGTACGTCGCCGGGGAGCTGAAGCCGCTGGCCACCGCCGGCCGCCCGGCGCCCGCCCCGGCCGGCCCGCAGCCCGCCGCCGCCCCGATGCGGGACATGCTGCTCGCCCTCGACGAGGCGCTGCGCGCCCCGGTGCTCGTCGCCGAGCTGCGCCGCCGCCTCGCCGGGATGCTCGGCACCACCGCCGACAAGGTGTCGCTGGACCTGCCGCTGGCCGGGCTGGGCCTGGAGTCGCTGCGCGCCATCGAGCTGCGCCGCGACCTGGAACGCGACCTCGGCGTGGGCATCCCGATCGCCGAGTTCATGCGCGGCACGGTGGCCGGCCTCGCCGGCGTGGTCACCAGCCAGCTCGACGCCGCGCCGGGCGGCCGGGACATCGCCTGGCGGCCCGTCGTCGCCGACCCGCAGCACCGGCACGAGCCGTTCCCGCTCACCGAGCAGCAGCACGCCTATTTCGTCGGTCGCAGCGCCGGCTACGACCTCGGCGAGGTGTCCATCCACATCTACGTGGAGATCGACGCCGCCGACCTGGACGTGCCCCGGCTCGCCCGCGCCCTCAACCAGCTCGTCGCCCGGCAGGAGATGCTGCGCGCGGTGGTCCGCGCCGACGGCACCCAGCAGATCCTCCCCGCCGACCAGGTGCCCCCGGTGGAGATCGCCTTCGCCGACCTGTCCGACGTGGACCCGGCCGAGCGGGAGGCCCAGCTCGCCAAGACCCGCGACGAGCTGAGCCACCAGGTCCTGCCGATGGACCACTTCCCGATGTTCGAGGTGCGGGCCAGCCGGCTGCCCGGCGGCACCACCCGCGTCCACGTCAGCCTCGACCTGCTCGTCGCGGACGTGGCCAGCGTCCGGCTGTTCTTCCTCGAATGGGGCGACCACTACGCCGACCCCAAGGCGCACCCCGACCCGCTGCCGGTGTCCTTCCGCGACTACGTGCTCGCCCTGGACCAGGTCACCGAGTCCGAGGCGTACCGGCGCTCCCGCGACTACTGGCTCGCCCGCATCGCGGACCTGCCGCCCGGCCCGGAGCTGCCGCTGGTGGCCGGCGCCGACGCCGACCGGCGCCGCCGGCGCCGCCGCTCGCGCCTGCTGGACGCCGACCGGTGGGCCCGGCTGCGCGCCCGCGCCGCCACGCGCGGGGTCACCCCGTCGGTGGTGCAGCTCGCCGCGTTCTCCGAGGTGCTCGGCCGGTACAGCCGCACCGGCCGGTTCACGGTCAACGTGCCGCTGTTCAACCGGATGCCGCTGCACCCGCGCATCGACGACATCATCGGCGACTTCACCGCGGTCACCCTGCTGGAGATCGACGTCACCCCGCGCGACGGGCTCGGCGGGCTGGCCGAGCGCATCCAGCGCCAGCTCTGGCAGGACCTGGAGCACCGGTACTTCTCCGGGGTGGAGGTGATGCGCGAGCTGAGCCGCCAGCGCGGCGTGCCGCCGGGCACCTTCGCCACCGTCGTCTTCGCCAGCGCCCGGGAGCAGGGCCGGGACCAGGAGGGCGGGCAGGGCGCGCTCGGCTCCGCCTGGCTCGGCGAGACCGTCTCGGTGATCTCGCAGACCCCGCAGGTGCTCTTCGACCACCAGGTGTACGAGGACCACGGCGCGCTGTCGTACCACTGGGACGTGGTCGAGGACCTGTTCCCCGACGACATGCTCGACGACCTGTTCGCCGCGTACACCGAGCTGCTGGAGCGGCTCGCCGACGGCGACGAGGCGTGGATGCCCGGCGCGCTGGCGCCGCTGCCGGCCGCGCAGCGGGAGCTGATCGCCGCCGCGAACGCCGACACCACGGAGATCCCCGACGAGCTGCTGTTCACCGCGATCGGCCGGCGGGCCGCCGCCGGCCCGGAGCGCGCCGCCGTGGTCGCCGCCGACGCCACCCTGACGTACGGGCAGCTGTGGCGGCGGGCCACCGCGCTGGGCTCGGCGCTGCGCGCCGACGGCGTACGCCCCAACCAGCTCGTGGCGGTGGCCGCCGACAAGAGCGCCGCGCAGATCGTCGGCGCGCTCGCCGTGCAGCTGGCCGGCGCGGCGTACCTGCCGATCGACCCGGACCTGCCGCCCGCCCGTCAGGACCACCAGCTGCGCCGCGCCGAGGTGGGCGTCGTGCTGGTCCGCGCCGGCGGCCCGAACCGGGACGACTGGCCCGAGGGCGTACGGGTGGTGCCGGTCGACGCCGCCGCCGACCCCGACGGCGACGTGGCGCCCCTGAAGCCCGCGCAGCGGCCGGAGGACCTGGCGTACGTGCTGTTCACCTCCGGCTCCACCGGCACCCCGAAGGGTGTCATGCTGTCTCACCGGGCCACCCTCACCACGATCGCCCAGGTCCGCGAGCGCTGCGCGGTCGGCCCGGACGACGTCGCCCTCGGCCTGTCCGCGCTCAGCTTCGACCTGTCGGTGTGGGACGTGTTCGGGGTGCTCGGCGCCGGGGCCACCCTCGTGCTGCCCGAGCCGGGCGCCACCCGCGACCCGGCCCGCTGGCTGGAGCTGATGGCGGCCCACCGGGTCACCACCTGGAACTCGGTGCCGGCGCTGGCCCAGATGCTCGTCGAGCAGGCCGAGCCGGACGGCGGCCACCCGGGGCTGGCCGGGCTGCGGCTGATGTGGCTCTCCGGGGACTGGATCCCGGTGACCCTGCCGGAGCGGGTCCGCGCGCTCGCCCCCGACGTGCGGTTCGTCGCCTCCGGCGGCCCCACCGAGACCGCCATCTGGTGTGTCGCGTACGACGTGGACGCCGTCGACCCGACCTGGGAGTCCATCCCGTACGGCCGGCCGCTGGCCAACCACCGCATCCACGTGCTCAACGATCGCATGCAGCCCTGCCCGGTCGGCGTGCCGGGCGAGATGTACATCGGCGGCGACGGCGTCGCCGACGGGTACTGGCGGGACCCGGAGCTGACCGCCGCCTCCTTCGTCACCCACCCGGAGACGGGGGAGCGGCTGTACCGCTCCGGCGACCTGGGCCGCTGGCTGCCCGACGGCCTCCTGCAGATCCTCGGCCGCGACGACTTCCAGGTGAAGATCGGCGGTTTCCGGATCGAGCTGGGCGAGGTCGAGGCCACCCTGGGCCGGCACCCGGAGGTCCGGGAGGCCGCCGTGCTGGCGGCCGGCCCGGACCGGCAGCGCCGCCGCCTGGTCGCCTTCGTGGTGCCCGAGGCGGGCGCGGCCGCCGGCTCCGGCGCGCCGGGTGCGGGCGGCCCCGCCGGTACCGACCTGGACCCGAAGGTGGCCGAGAAGAAGGTGCTCGGCGACGTGGAGGCCGACCCGGTGCGCCGGGCCGAGTTCACCCTGGCCCGCCGAAGCCTGCGCACCGACCTCACGGGCACCCCGGTCGACCTGCCGGCCACCCTCGACGACGCGGAGGCCGACGCGCTGTGGGCGCGCCGGGCCAGCCGGCGGACCTTCGCCGACCGGCCGGTGCCGCTGGCCGACCTGGCCCGGCTGCTGGAGTGCCTGCGCAGCCGCGACGGCGACGTGCTGCCCAAGTACCGGTACGCCTCGGCCGGCGCGCTCTACCCCGTGCAGACGTACGTGCACGTGCGGCCCGGCCGGGTCGAGGGCCTGGCCGGCGGCAGCTACTACCACGACCCGGTGGCCCACCGGCTGGTCCCGGTACGCCCCGACGCCGAGCTGGACCGGGCGGTGCACGTCTCCACCAACCAGCCGACCTTCGAGGGCAGCGCGTTCGGCATCTTCCTCGTCGCCCGGATGTCGGCGATCGAGCCCCTCTACGGCACCCGGGCGCTGCACTTCAGCCTCCTGGAGGCCGGCGAGATGAGCCAGCTGCTCGACGAGACGGCGCCCGGGCTCCAGCTCGGCCTGTGCCAGCTCGGCCTGATCGCCGACGAGGAGCCCGTACGCGACCTGCTCGCCCTGGCCCCCGACGACCGGCTGCTGCACGCCCTGCTCGGCGGCGTCCTCGATCCGACGCCCCGGGCGGCCGGCGGCGTTCCGCTGGCCGAGCGGCTGCGCGCCCACGCCGCGGCGGCCCTGCCGCACTACATGGTCCCGGCCAGCGTGGTCACTCTGGACCGGCTGCCGTTGACCGCCCGCGGCAAGGTCGACCGGGCCGCCCTGGAGAAGCTCGCCGACGCCGCAGAGGCGGGCCGCGACCGGGCGGCGGCGTACGCCGCGCCGGCGTCCGACGTGGAGCGCACCGCCACCGAGGTGTTCCAGCGGGTCCTCGGTGTCGACCGGATCGGCGTCGACGACCGGTTCTTCGACCTCGGCGCCGACTCGGTGACGATCGTGAAGATCTACCGCGAGCTGTGCGCCGCGCTGGAGCGCACGTTCCCGCTGATGCACATGTTCGAGCACCCGACGATCCGGCAGCTCGCCGCCGGCCTGGACGGCGGCGGGAGCGAGGACGACGCGGTCGACGAGGCGTTCCGCCGGGCCGCCGCCCGCCGTGGCCGCCGCGCGGGCCGCGACACGGAGGCGGTCCGGTGAGCGCGAGGAGTGCAGCGAAGCGGAGCCCCGCAGTCGCGAACGAAAGGCGGGCACCGGTGAGCGCGAGGAGTGCAGCGAAGCGGAGCCCCGCAGTCGCGAACGAAAGGCGGGCACCGGTGAGCGCGAGGAGTGCAGCGAAGCGGAGCCCCGCAGTCGCGAACGAAAGGCGGGCACCGGTGAGCGCGAGGAGTGCAGCGGAGCGGAGCCCCGCAGTCGCGAACGAAAGGCCGACCCGATGAGTAACGACATCGCCATCGTCGGGATGGCCGGGCGGTTCCCCGGCGCCCCCGACATCGGTGCCTTCTGGCGCAACCTGCGCGCCGGCGTCGAGTCCATCACGTACTGGGACGACGAGACGCTGCGCGCCGGGGGCGTCCCGGCGGAGACCCTCGCGGACCCCCGGTACGTGCGGGCGGCCTCGGTGCTCGCCGGGATCGAGGAGTTCGACGCGGCGTTCTTCGGCTACCACGCCCGCGAGGCGGCGCTGATCGACCCGCAGCAGCGGCTGTTCCTGGAGTGCTCCTGGCACGCCCTGGAGGACGCCGGGTACGCCCCCGGCGCGATCGACGGCACCGTCGGCGTGTACGCCGGCAGCGCCCTGTCGACGTACCTGCTGAACAACGTGCTCGCCGGGCGGGTCGCCGGCACCATCGGCGAGACCCTCGAACTGCTGATCACCAACGACAAGGACTACCTGCCCAACCGGGTCAGCTTCAAGCTCGGCCTGGGCGGGCCGGCGGTGGCCGTGCAGACGGCCTGCTCGTCGTCGCTGGTCGCGGTGCACACCGCCGTGCAGGCGCTGCTGGAGGGCGAGTGCGACGTCGCCCTCGCCGGCGCGTCGGCGGTCCGGCTGCCCCAGCCCAGCGGCTACCTGTGGGAGGAGGGGCTGATCTTCTCCCGGGACGGGCACTGCCGGCCGTTCGACGCCTCCGCCACCGGCACTGTGTTCGGCAGCGGCGTCGGCGTGGTGGTGCTCAAGCGGCTGGAGGACGCCCTCGCCGACGGCGACCACGTCGAGGCCGTCATCCGCGGCACCGCGGTCACCAACGACGGCTCGGCGAAGGTCGGCTACACCGCCCCCGGCGTGGACGGTCAGGCCCGCGCGGTCGCCACCGCCCTCGGCATCGCCGGGGTCGACCCGGCCACCGTCGGCGCGGTCGAGGCGCACGGCACCGGCACCCCGCTGGGCGACCCGATCGAGGTCACCGCGCTGAACAAGGTCTTCGCCTCCCGGGTGAGGACCCGCGGCGGGATCGCCCTGGGATCGGTCAAGTCGAACGTCGGGCACCTCGACGTCGCCGCCGGGGTGACCGGCCTGATCAAGGCGGTGCTCCAGCTCAAGCACCGGGAGTTGGTGCCCAGCCTGCACTTCG
Source organism: Micromonospora sp. NPDC048830 (assembly GCF_043198215.1). NCBI lineage: Bacteria > Bacillati > Actinomycetota > Actinomycetes > Micromonosporales > Micromonosporaceae > Micromonospora > Micromonospora sp. NPDC048830. The sequence continues at coordinate 38,146 of NZ_JBICUP010000010.1, read as the reverse complement.
ACAAGCCCAACCCCGAGATCGACTTCGACGCCTCCCCGTTCGCCGTCAACACCGAGCTGCGCGAGTGGACGGCCACCGACTCCCCGCGCCGCATCGGCGTCAGCTCGTTCGGCATGGGCGGCACCAACGCCCACGTCGTCCTGGAGGAGGCCCCGGCGCCCGCGCCGCTGCCGGCGCCGGCGCGCGCCGCGCAGGTGATCACCCTGTCGGCGCGTACCCCGGAGGCGCTGGACGCGGCGGGTGCCGCGCTCGCGGCGGCGCTGGCCGAGCCGGACGCCCCGCCGCTGCCCGACGTCGCCTGGACGCTGCACCGCGGCCGGGCCGCGGCCCGGCACCGCCGCACCGTGGTCGCCGCCGACGCCGCCGAGGCCGCCGCCGCGCTGGCCGACCCGGCCCGCACGGTCACCGGCACCGCCGTCGACCGGCCCCGGCTGGTCTTCCTCTTCCCCGGCCAGGGCAGCCAGTACCCGGGCATGGGAGCCGACCTGTACGCCACCGAGCCGGCGTTCCGGGAGGCCCTCGACGCGGTGGCGGACGACCTCGCCCCGCACCTGGGCCTGGACCTGCGCACCGTCCTCTTCCCTGAGGGCGGCGACCCGGACGAGGCGGCCCGCCGGCTGGAGTCCACCGACCTGGCCCAGCCGGCCCTGTTCGCCGTCGAGTACGCCACCGCCGCGCTGCTGCGCAGCCTCGGCGTCGCCCCCGACGCGATGATCGGCCACAGCGTCGGCGAGATCACCGCCGCCTGCCTCGCCGGCGTCCTCGACCGGGCCGACGCGGCCCGGATCGTCGCCACCCGGGGCCGGCTCATGGCCGCCATGCCGTCCGGCGCGATGCTGTCGGTCGCCCTCGGCGAGGACGACGCCCGCGAGGTGCTCACCCCGGCGCTGTCCCTGGCCGCCGCGAACGCCCCCGAGCTGTGCGTGGTCTCCGGCCCCCACGACGATGTCGCCGCCCTGGAACGCGTCCTCGCCGAGCGCGGGGTGCAGCACCGGCGGCTGCACACCTCGCACGCGTTCCACTCCGCGATGATGGAACCGGTCCTCGAACCGTTCGCCGCCGAGCTGGCCGGCACCCGGTTCGCCGCGCCCACCGTCCCCTTCGTGTCCAACCGCACGGGCGACTGGATCACCGACCGGGACGCCGCCGACCCGGCGTACTGGGCCGGGCACGTCCGCGACACGGTCCGCTTCGGCGCGGCCGTCGCCCTGGTCGCCGGCCCCGACGCGGTGCTGCTGGAGGTCGGCCCCGGAAAGACGCTCGGCACCCTGGCCCGGCAGGTCAGCCGCGAGGCCACCGTGCTGGCCAGCCTGCCCGCGCCCGGCGACCCGCCGGCCGGGCCGCACCCGGGCGCGACGCTGCTCGCCCGGCTCTGGGCGGCCGGCGTCGACGTCGACCTGAAGGCGGTGCAGGGCGGGCCCCGCCGGCGGGTGTCCCTGCCCGGCTACCCGTTCCAGCGCCGCCGCTACTGGATCACCCCGGACGCCGGCGCGGGCGCCGGCACCCTGGACCTCGCCGGTCTGGGCGGCGCCGACGAGCCCACCGCCGACTCCGCCGCCGCGCTGGACGGGCGGCCGAACGTGCAGACCCCGTACGTCGCCCCCCGCGACGACCGGGAACGCCTCGTCGCCGCCATCTGGCAGGACCTGCTCGGGGTGGCCCCGGTCGGCGTGGACGACAACTTCGTCGAGCTCGGCGGGCACTCCCTGCTCGCCACCCGCGTGGTGGCCCGGGTCAACGAGGCGTTCGGCGTCCGCATCGGGCTGCGCGAGATGCTCGCTTCCCCCACCGTCGCCGGGGTGGCGGCCCTCGTGGCCGCCGCCCGCACCGGCGAGGAGGACGCCGACGAACCGGACCCCGGCCTGCCGCTGGCCGACCCCGACCCGCAGCACCTGCACGAGCCGTTCCCGCTGGCCGAGATCCAGCAGGCGCAGTGGCTGGGCCGGCTCGGCAGCGTCGAGGGTGGCAACGTCGCCGCGCACGTCTACTGGGAGGTCGAGACCGGCGAGGTCGACCTCGCCGCGCTCACCGAGAGCTGGCGGGAGGTGATCCGCCGGCACGGCATGCTCCGCGCCGTCGTCGGCGACGACGGCCGCCAGCGCATCCTGCCCGACCCCGGCCCGTACGTCATCGAGGCCACCGACCTGCGCGACCGCCCCGCCGACGAGGTCGAGCGGGTCCTCGCCGAGCTGCGCGACACCCTGTCCCACCAGATGCGCCCCGTGGACGTGTGGCCGCTGTGGGACGTGCGGGCCACCCTGCTGCCCGGCGGCCGGACCCGGCTGCACCTCGGCTTCGACCTGATGATCGCCGACATCGGCAGCATCCGCCTGGTCTCGCGCGACTGGCGGCGCATCCACCAGGGCATCGGCGGCCTCGCCCCGCTCGACCTGTCCTACCGCGACTACGTGCTGGCGACCGAGGAGCTGCGCGGCAGCCCGCTGCACCAGCGCTCCCTGGAGTACTGGCGGGAGCGCATCGCCGAGCTGCCGCCCCGGCCCGACCTGCCCCTGGCGGTCGCGCCGGCCGCGGTCACCCGCCCCGAGCCGATCTCCTTCGACCTGGAGCTGGACAAGGCCACCTGGAAGCGGATCACCGACCGTGCCGGGGCGTACGGGCTCACGCCGTCGTCGGTGCTGCTCGCCGTCTACGCGTACGCCCTCGGCGCCTGGTGCCGCTCGGGCCGGTTCACCGTCAACATGACCGTCACCAACCGGCTGCCGGTGCACCCGCACGTCAGCGACCTGGTCGGCGAGTTCGCCTCGTTCGACCTGCTCCCGGTCGACCTGGTCGCGGCCGGCAGCGTCGAGCGGCTGGCCCGGCACCTGCAGGAGCAGAGCTGGCAGGACCTGGAGAACCGTTACGTCAGCGGCGTCGAGGTGCTGCGCGAGATGGCCCGGGCCCGCGGCGGCGCCGCCGGCGCGGTCATGCCGGTCGTGTTCACCAGCACCGTCGTGCAGGAGAGCGAGCCGGGCGACGAGACCTGGTTCGGCTGGCTCGGCGACATGGTCCACGAGGTCGCCCAGACCCCGCAGGTGTGGCTCGACTTCGCGCTGCTGGAGACCGCCGACGGGGTGCGGATGAGCTGGCACGGCGTGCGCCAGCTGTTCCCCGACGGGGTGCTCGACGAGATCTTCGCCGCGTTCAGCCGGCTCACCACCGCCCTCTCCGGGGACGAGTCCGCCTGGACCCGGGACCCGGGCGACCTGCGCCCGGCCGCCCAGCTCGAACTGGTCGCGGCGGCCAACGACACCGCCGGCCCGGCGGCCGAGGGCCTGCTGCACGGCCCGCTGGTGGAGTGGGCGGTACGCGATCCGAAGCGGCCCGCGGTGGTCTCGGCCGAGGGCACCGTCACCTACGGCCAGCTCTACCGGCACGCCTGCGCCATCGGCCGGCAGCTGCGCGAACTCGGGGTGCAACCGGGTGAGCTGGTCGCCGTCGCGGTGGACAAGTCGGCCAGCCAGATCGCCGCCGCGCTCGGCGTGCTGCTCTCCGGCGCGGCGTACCTGCCGGTCGACCCGGACCTGCCGGAGGAGCGGCAGGACCACCTGGTCACCTTCGGTGGCTGCCGGGCGGTGCTGGCCCGGGCCGGCGGCCCGCGGCGCAGTTGGCCGGAGGGGGTCACCGAGCTGGTCGTCGACCTCGACGCCACACTCAAGCGGGGTAGCGACAGGCCGCTGGAGCCGGTCGCCGGCCCCGACGACCTGGCGTACGTCATCTTCACCTCCGGCTCGACCGGCACGCCGAAGGGCGTGATGATCCGCCACCGGGCCGCCCGCAACACGATCGACGACGTGACGCAGCGCTGGTCGATCGGCCCGGACGACGCCGCGCTCGGCCTGTCCTCGCTCAGCTTCGACCTGTCCGTCTATGACGTGTTCGGGCTGCTCGGCGCCGGCGGCCGGCTGGTGCTGCCGAGGCACGGCAGCAACCGCGACCCGGGCCACTGGGTGGACCTGGTCACCGCGCACCGGGTCACCGTCTGGAACTCCGTGCCGGCGCTGGCCCAGATGCTCGCCGACCACGTCGCCGGCCACGGCCCGGCGGGTGCGCTGGACTCGCTGCGGCTGTTCCTGATGTCCGGCGACTGGATCCCCGTCGACCTGCCCGGCAGGCTGCGCGAGCTGGCCCCGTCCTGCCTGCCGGTCAGCCTCGGCGGCGCCACCGAGGCGTCGATCTGGTCGATCTGCCACGAGATCGGCGAGGTGGACCCGTCCTGGGAGTCCATCCCGTACGGGCGGGCCATGCGCAACCAGAGCTTCCACGTGCTCAACGACCGCTGGCAGGAGTGCCCGGTCTGGGTGACCGGCGAGCTGTTCATCGGCGGCGTGGGCCTGGCCGACGGGTACTGGCGCGACGAGGAGAAGACGATCGCCCGGTTCGTCACCCACCCGGTCACCGGGGAGCGGTTGTACCGCACCGGCGACCTGGGCCGGTGGCGGCCCGACGGCACGATCGAGTTCCTCGGCCGGGAGGACTTCCAGGTCAAGATCGGCGGCTACCGGATTGAGCTGGGTGAGATCGAGGCCGCCCTGGCCCGCCACCCCGGCGTCGCCGCGGCCGTGGCCGCCGCCCCCGGCGACCGGCACCACCGGCGGCTGGTCGCGTACGTGGTGCCCGCCGACCCGGACGCCGACCGGGACGCCCTCGTCGAGGCGGTACGCGAGGAGGCGGCCCAGACGCTGCCCTCGTACATGGTGCCGCAGTTCGTGCTGGCCCTGGACCGGCTGCCCCTGTCGGCCAACGGCAAGGTGGACCGGTCAGCCCTGCCCGACCCGGCCCGGCTGGCCGGCGAGCAGGCCCCGACCGGCGAGGCCGGCCCGACCGCGCTGCTGCTGGCCCGGCTGATCGGCGAGGTGCTGGGACAGCCCGACGTGGGACCGTTCGACAACTTCTTCGCCGTCGGCGGCGACTCCATCACCGGCATCCAGATCGTCGGCCGGGCCACCGCCGAGGGCATCGAGATCACCCCCGCCGACCTGTTCGCCCACCAGGTCGTCGCCGAGCTCGCCGCGGTCGCCGCCGCCCGCGCCACCGCCGCCGGGCGGGACGCCACGGGCGGCACCTTCCCGCTCACCCCGTGGCAGGCGGCGCTCGTCGGCCCGGACGGGCCGTCCCGTCCGCTGGGCGTGCAGGTGCTCGACCTGCCGGTGCCCGCCGGCGTCGACTCCGACGCCGCCGGCCGGGTGCTGGCCGCCCTGCTCGCCGCGCACCCCGCGCTGCGGCTGCGGTTGGTGCCCGGCGCGGACGGCTGGCGGCAGCGCGTCGGCGTCGAGGACGAGCCGTACGTGCCGCTGATCGACCTGGCGCCGCTGCCGGAGGCCCGGCGGGAGACCGCCCGCGCCCAGATGGTCGCGGACATCCGGGACGAACTGGACGCGGTCGGCGGGCCGCTGACCCGGGCCGCCCTGTTCGACCTCGGCGAGGGGCAGCGCCGCCTCGTCTGGCTGGTCGCCGACCTCGCCGTCGACGCCCGCTCCTGGCCGCCGCTCTACGCCGACCTACGTCGCGCCCTGGACACCGCCGCCGACGGCGCCGACCCGGAGCTGCCCGCCGCGCCGGTGCCGCTGGGCCGCTGGGCCGAACGCCTGGCCGCCGCCGACGCCGGTCCGGCCGCCACCGCCGAGTCCGGCGGCACGGCTACTGCCGACGACGGCACGCCCGTCGCCGCCGGTAGCGCGAACGGGGCAGCTCCACAGGGCGCCGACGAGGCCATCCCGGGCGGCGACGCCGACAGCGCGCCGCTTCCGCTCGGTCCCGCCGTGCCGGGCGCGCCCGCGTACCGGCGGGAGGTGCGGGTGCCGGCCACCCGGGCGGCGGCGCTGCTCGACGCGGCGTCGCGGGCGTACCGGCTGGCCGCCGACGAGGTGGTGCTCGCCGCGCTCGCCGCCGCGCTGCGCGCCACCGGCGCCGACCGGGCCACCGTGGACGTAGAGCACGACCTGCGCGCCGACGGGGTCGGCGACCTCGACGTCACGGGCGCGGTCGGCCCGTACGCCACGGTCGCCCCGCTGACCCTGGACCTCCCGGCGGACCTGGCGGAGCTGATCCCGGCCGTGAAGGACCATCACAGGGCCGCCGCGCGAACCGCCGCGACCCGGACGGACGCGAGGGGCGCCGCGCAGCTGCTGGTGCGGCACCTCGGCGACCTCAACGGGGCACCGGGAGCGGCCGGGGAGGCCGCGGGGGCGCCGCGGGCGTACGACGGGACGGGGCGCCGGCTGCTGGTCACCGGGCACCTCGCCGCCGGCGAGCTGGCGGTCGAGCTGTCCGCCCCGGCCGCCGGCCCGGCCGACGTCGCCACCCTGGACAACCTGGCCGAGGCGCTGACCGCCGCGCTGGACGAGTTGGCCGAGCACTGCGCCCGGCCGGGCGCCGGCGCGGTCAGCCCGAGCGACTTCCCGCTCGCCGGGCTCGGCCGCGACGACCTCGCGGCCTTCCTCACCGCCGTGACCCGGTCCGCGCGCGCCGGCGGGCCGGCGGCCGACGCCGACACCGAGGAGGCACCCCGATGACCATCGCCACCGACCCGGGGGTGCCGCAGCCGGTGACCTGGCTGCCGCCGGAGGACGCCAAGTGGCGCGACACCGTCCGCGGGTTCGCCGCCGAGGCCGTCGCGCCCCGCGTCCGCGCCATGGACGAGGCCGCCCGGATCGACCCCGACCTGGTCCGGGAGCTCTTCGCCGCCGGGCTGATGGGGGTGGAGGTCCCCGAGGTGTACGGCGGCGGGGGGCGGGACCTGTTCGCCACCGTGCTCACCATCGAGGAGATCGCCCGCGTCGACCCGGCCGTGGCCGTCCTCGTCGACGTGCAGAACGCCCTGGTCGCCAGCGCGCTGCTGCACCACGGCGACGGCGACGCCCGCCGCCGGCACCTGCCCCGGCTGGCCAACGGCACCGTCGGCGCGTACGCCATCAGCGAGCCCGAGGCCGGCAGCGACGCCTTCGCCAGCCGCACCACGGCCGTCGCCGACGGCGGCGGGTACGTCCTCAACGGGGCGAAGCGGTGGATCAGCAGCGCCGCGGAGGCCGGCCTGTTCATCGTCTTCGCCCGGCTCGCCGACGCGGGCCTGACCGCGTTCCTGGTCGACCGGGACACCCCCGGCCTGACCGTCGGGCCGCCGATCGCGAAGATGGGCATCAAGGCCAGCTCCACCTGCGACGTCGTCTTCGACGGGGTGCGGCTGGGCAGGCGCGACGTGCTCGGCCGCCCCGGCGGCGGTGAGCTGCTGGCGGTGGAGACGCTCAACGTCGGCAAGGTCGGCATCGCCGCCCAGCTCGTCGGCCTGGCCGACGGCGTGCTCGACGCGGCCACCGGGTACGCGGCCCGCCGCGAGCAGTTCGGCCAGCCGATCGCCGGGTTCCAGGGGGTGGCGTTCCCGCTGGCCCGCCTCGCCGCCGAACTCCAGGCCGCGCGGGCCCTGCTCTACGACACCACCCGGCTGCTGCAGCACGGCGGCACGCCGGCGCAGCGGCTGCGCGCCACCGCCATGGCCAAGTACGTCGCCTCGGAGGTGGCCGAGCGGGCCGCCGCCCTGGCAGTGGAGACGCTCGGCGCCAACGGCTTCGTCCCCGAGCACGGGGTGGAGAAGTTCTACCGGGACGCCAAAGTCGGCAAGATCTACGAGGGGACCTCCAACATGCAGTTCCGCACGATAGCCGCCACCCACGGCCGGGCCGCCGGCCCGACGGAGGGCTGAGCGGTGGCCAGGACCCTGCTCTTCTGCCTGCCGTACGCCGGCGGCTCCGCGATGCGCATCTACGGCCGCTGGCAGCGGGAGCTGCCCGATTCGATCGAGGTGGTGCCGGTCGAGTACGCCGGCCGGGGCGCCCGGATCGTCGACACGCCGCTGACCAGCGTCGACGCCATCACCGCGGACGTCATGGGCATCCTGCTGGCCCGCATCGACCGGCCGTACGCCATCTTCGGCCACAGCCTCGGCGCGCTGGTCGCGTTCGAGTTGGCCCGCCGGCTGGAGCACCTGCACGGCCGGCCCGCCACCCACCTGTTCGTCTCCGGTCAGCGCGCCCCGCAGCTGCCCCACCCGCTGGCCCAGTACGACTACCAGCTGCCCGAGCCCGAGTTCAAGGAGCGGCTGCGCGAGCTGGCCGGCACGCCGGAGGAGGTGCTCGCCAACGAGGAGCTGCTGAACCTGGTGACCCCCGTCCTGCGCGCCGACTTCGAGGCCGCCGACACGTACCGGTACCGGCCCGGCCCCCGGATGACCTGCCCGCTGACCGTCTACGGCGGCGCGGACGACCCGGAGGCCCCGCCGGACACCCTGCCGGACTGGTCGGCGCTGACCTCCGCCCCCTGCGACGTGCGGGTCCTCCCGGGCCAGCACTTCTTCCTCAACGACGAGCAGGCGACGGTGCTCAAGGGGATCGCCACGGACCTGGAACCGACGTCGCCGACCACGAACGGAAGGACGTCCTGATGCGGCTGCGCCCCTGGTTCTACAACACCCTGTACCGGCTCAACGCCGCCCCGTGGGACAAGGAGGTGCGTCCGCACCTCACCGAGCTGGTCGAGTCCGGCCGGCTCACCCCGACCGAGTTTCCGCGCGCCCTGGACCTCGGCTGCGGCACCGGCGCCGAGGCCGTCTACCTGGCCACCAAGGGCTTCGGCCCGGTCGTGGGCGTCGACTTCTCGCCGGTGGCGCTGCGCCGCGCCCGGGCCCGCGCCGCGTCCGCCGGCGTCGCCGACCGGTGCACGTTCACCCAGGCCGACATCACCGCCGGCCCGATCCCGGGGCTCGCCGACTCCTACGACCTGATCTGCGACTTCGGCGCGCTCAACGACACCGAGGGGGAGGAGCGCCTGGCGGTGGCCCGGGCCATCCACCGGCTCAGCCGCCCCGGCGGCAAGGTCCTGCTGTTCTGCTTCCAGGGCGACAAGACGCAGCTCAAGGGCGGCCAGAAGATGGCGCCGATGATCGCCCCGGGCGAGGAGAAGGAGCTCTTCGGCGACGCGTTCGAGCTGGAGTACCTGCCCACCCGGCCGCGCACCGTGACGCTGCTGATGACCCGCCGCTGACCATCCGAGGAGCAACACCATGGACCTGACCCGCCCCATCCTGGTCACCGGCGCCGGCGTGGGCGGCCTGACCGCCGCGCTCGCCCTGGCCCGGCACGGCTTCGCCGTGCGGGTGTACGAGCGGCGCGAGCTGGAGGAGATCACCACCAACGCCGGTTTCGGGCACACCATCTGGAGCAACGCCACCACCAGCCTGCGCACCCTGGGGCTGGGGGAGCGGCTGCTGGCGCGCGCCGAGCCGATGCTCGGCTTCGAGAGCCGCAACTCCCGCCAGCAGGTGATGTTCCGGACGAACACCGCCGACAGCATCTGGCCCGGCTGCGCCCCGACCGTCGGCATCGGCCGGGGCGACCTGATCGGCCTGCTCCGCGAGGCCTGCCTGGACCGCGGCGTGCAGATCGAGTACGGCCAGCGGGCCACCGGGTACGAGATCGCCGGCGACGAGGTCACCCTGAAGCTCGCCGACGGCAGCACCGTCACCGGCGCCGGCCTGATCGGCGCCGACGGCATCCGCTCGACCATCCTGGAGCAGCTGCACGGCCGCATCCCCGCCGTCTACACCGGACGGTCCACCTACCGGGGCATCGCCCCCGGCACCTGCGGCCTCAAGCGTGGCACCGTGCACCTGTTCTCCGACCCCGACAGCCGCTTCGGCGGCGGGGCCTGGCTGATCGGCGGCGACCGGGTGGTCTGGACGCTGTCCTGCGAGCGCACCCCCGGCACGGAGGACCCGCAGGGCATCCCGGCCCGGGCCCGCGAGATCGCCGACGTGCTCGGCGGTCCCGCCCCGACCTTCGTCCGGGACACCCCGCAGGAGACGATCAGCCGGATCGACGTCTACTACCACGAGTGGCTCGACCACTGGGGCGAGGGCCCCGTGACGCTGCTCGGCGACGCCGCGCACGCCCTGCCCACCGACCTGGGCCAGGGCGCCTGCATGGCCATCGAGGACGGCGTGGTGCTCGCCGACTGCCTGGCCACCGCGGCCGACGTCCCCAGCGGCCTGCGCGAGTACGAACGCCGTCGCCGCGAGCGGGTCCACTGGGTCCGGGAGCACGTGCTGCGGGTGAACCGGTTCAAGCCGATCAGCAACAAGGCACTGCGCTGGGTCGTCGGCAAGATCGCCAAGGTGGTGGTGGCGTCCAGCGCCCCGAAGATGTGGCGGGAGGTCCAACGGCCGCCGGAGCTGACGGCCGAGCGCTCATGACCTGACCGGACCGTCGCCCCTCCGCCGCGCGTGGAGGGGCGACATCTGCTCGCCGTCCGCTCAGTGGGGCGCGGGCGCCGTCTCCGCGTCGGCGGCCGCCGCGGGGGAGGCGACCGGCGTGCGCGGCTCGCGGATCAGCAGCGCGACCACCGCGCCGACCAGCGCGGCCACCCCGGCCGCGGTGAGCCCCCAGTGGACGCCGGAGGTGAGCGCCCGGTCCACCAGCGCGGTCACGGCCGGGCTCGCCGCCGTGTCCGCCGCGCCGTCCTCGGCGAACAGCCGGCGGGCCAGCTCCGCCGAGTCGGCCCGGGTCAACCCGGCGCTGTCGGCGCCGTCCGCCACGACCCGGCGGAAGCCGTCGGTGACCAGGGCGCCGAGCACCGCGATGCCGATCAGGGCGCCGATCTGCTGGCCGGTCTCCCCGGTCGCCGACGCCAGCCCCGCCCGCTCGGCCGGCACGCTGCCCATGAGCGCGCTGTTCACCGGCGGGATCACCAGCCCGATGCCGGCGCCGAACAGCACCAGCAGCGGCCACCACCCGCTGTACGGGTCGGCGGCGTCGACCCGGGCGAGCAGCAGCAGGGCCGTGCCCATGGACAGGGTGCCGGCGAGCACCGGCACCCGGGAGCCGACCCGCCCGGCGAGCAGCCCGGCCAGCGGGGCGGTCACCATCACGGTGGCCATCGCCGGCAGGAACCGCACGCCGGCCGCCGCCGCCGTGTAGTCCTGCGTCTGCTGCAGGAACAGGCTCACCAGGAAGAACGAGGCGTACATCCCGAACGCGACCAACCCGATCACCAGGGTGCTCGCGGAGAACGTCGAGGACCGGAACAGCTCCAGGTGCAGCATCGGGTGCGCCACCCGCCGCTCCACCACCAGCAGGGCGGCCAGCGCGAGCACCGAGACCACCAGCAGGCCGACGATGAGCGGCGAGCCCCAGCCGAACCGGCTGCCCTCGACCAGCGCGAACGTCAGCGTGCCGAGCCAGAGCACCGTCAGCACCTGGCCGGGCAGGTCGACCACCCGGTGCAGCGGCCCGTCCGGGCGGGCGGTGCCGTCCCGGCCGAGCAGCGCCCGCGCGCCCAGCACCAGCGCCAGCGCGCCGACCGGCAGGTTCACCAGGAACACCGACTGCCATCCCCAGCGGGCGGCGAGCAGCCCGCCGAGCACCGGACCGAGCAGCAGCGCCAGCGCGGACACCCCGGACCAGATGCCGAACGCGCGGGCCCGATCCTTCGGCGTCGGGAAGGTGTGCGACAGGATCGCCAGGGTCTGCGGGGTCACCAGCGCCGCCCCGAGGCCCTGCACGATCCGGCCGGCCACCAGCACCTCCAGCTGCGGGGCGTACGCGCAGATCGCCGAGCCGAGCGTGAACGTGGCCAGCCCGGCGAGGAACATCTCGGCCCGGCCGAGCCGGTCGCCGAGGCTGCCCGAGGTGAGCAGCAGCGCCGCGAACACCAGCACGTACCCGTCGGCGATCCACACCAGCCCCGTCAGGTCGGCCCCCAGGTCGGCCCGCATCGCCGGCAGGGTCAGGCTGATCGCGGTGCTGTCCAGCAGCGCCATGAACAGGGCCAGGCAGACCACCACCAGGACGGTGGCCGGGGCGGGCGGGCGTCGGGCCTGCGAGGCGGCCAAGGCGATGCCTCCTGCTCGTCGGGTGCGGCGGCGCGGATCCGCCCTGGCCGGCGAGGCTGCCAGCGTACGGCCGGCGCCGCCAGCCGAGGGCGAGCGCGCCGACCGGGGTGCCCGACCGGGCAGCCCTGCCGCGCCCTCGTGGCCGCGCCGGACGGCCGCTTTTCGCCCCGCCGCCGGCGCATAGGTTTGCGGAGAGGGAGGCGACATGTCCGAACAGCACACCCACCGGGCGGCGGCCAACGAGAGCCCGTACCCCCCGCCGCCCGCGGTCCTCGACGCGGTCGCCGAGGCGTCCACCCGGATCAACCGGTACCCCGAGGTCTATCCGACGACGCTCGCCGAGGCGATCGCCGCCCACCACCGCGTACCGGTCGAGCAGGTCGCGGTCGGCGCCGGCGGGGCCGGGCTGATCCAGCAGATGCTGCACCTGGTGGCCCGCGGCCGCCGGCGCGGCGAGGCCCTGTTCGCCTGGCGGTCCTTCGAGGGCTACCCGTTGATCGCCGAGGGGATGGGCGTGCCGGTGCGGCGGGTGCCGCTGCGCGGCCACGCGCACGACCTCGAGGCCATGGCGAAGGCCGTACGCCGGCGGACCAAGCTCGTCTTCCTGTGCAGCCCCAACAACCCCACCGGCGCCGCCATCCGGCAGGACGAGCTGGACGCCTTCCTCGCCCGGGTGCCCCGGCGGGTCTTCGTCGTCCTCGACGAGGTGTACCGGGGCTTCGCCACGGACCCGGCCACCGCGGACGGGCTGCGCACCCTGCCGGCGCACCCGAACCTGGTGGTGCTGCGCAGCTTCTCCAAGGCGTACGGGCTGGCCGGCCTGCGGGTCGGCTACGCCGTCGGGCATCCCGGCCCGATCGCCGGCCTGCGCGCGGTGACCATGCCGTTCCTGGTGCCCGAGGTGGCCCAGGCGGCGGCGATCGCGGCGCTGGCCGCCGAGCCGGAGTACGCGGCCCGCCGCCGGGAGGTCGCCGCCGAACGCGACCGGGTCCTGCGGGCGCTGCGGGAGGCCGGCGTCGGCGCGCCGCCCAGCGAGGGGAACTTCGTCTGGCTGCCGCTGGGCGAGCGCACCGACGCCTTCGAGGCCGCCTGTCGCGCGGAGGGGCTGCTGGTGCACGCCTTTCCCGGCGAGGGCGCCCGGGTCACCATCGGCCTGCCCGAGAGCAACGATCTGCTGCTCAAGGTCGCCACCGGGACCGCCTGGTCCCGGCCCTGAGCCCACCTGACCCGCGCCACGCCCGTTCCGCGTCGGCGGGCCGGGCGGCGCTGCCCGGCCCGCCGCTCACGCCCGGCCGGTGAGCAGGTCCGCCGGGGGCTCGGGCGTCAGCTTGCGGGCGACCACGGTGAACGCGTCGACCGCCCGCTCCAGGTGCTCCTCGGTGTGCGTGGCCATCACGCTGACCCGAAGCTGCGCCTGGCCCTTCGGCACCGCCGGGTACAGCGCCACGTTGACGTAGATGCCCTGGTCGTACAGCAGCCGCCACATCCGGGCAGCGGTCAGGTCGTCCGGCGCGGGCACCCGCAGGATCGGGGTCTGCACCTCCACCTCGTTGGCGGACACCGGCACCGGCCCGACCGCGAAGCCCAGCTCGTCGAGCGCGGCGCGCAGCCGGGCCGTGTTGGCGGCCAGCCGCGCCCGCCGTTCCTCGCCCTCGGCCGCCCGGGCGATCTCCATCCCGGCCAGCGCCGCGCCGATCCCCGCCGGCGGGGCCGCGGCGGTGAACATGAACGCCCGCGAGTGCACCCGCAGGAAGTCGATGACGTCGGCCGGCCCGGTGACGAAGCCACCGCCGCCGCCGAGCGCCTTGGAGAACGTGCCCATCCGCAGGTCCACCGCGTCGGCCAGGCAGGCCAGCGCGGCCACCCCCTGCCCGTCCGGCCCGAGCACCCCCACGGCGTGCGCCTCGTCGACGAGCAGGCGGGCCCCGTACCGGCGGGACAGGCCGGTGACGCCGACGATGTCGGACAGGTCGCCCTGCATCGAGTAGACGGTGTCGACGACCACGAGGATCCCGCCGTCGCCCTGCCCGGCCCGGCGCAGCAGCGTCTCCAGGCGGTCCATCCGGTTGTGCCGGAACGGCAGCAGCCGGCCCCGGGCCAGCGCGGCGCCGTCCAGGATGGAGGCATGGTCGCCGGCGTCGCAGACGGCGACGTCGCCCTCGCCGACGAGCGCCCCGATCACGCCGAGGTTCGTGGTGTATCCGCTGCCGAAGACGAGGGCGTCCTCCTCGCCGAACCAGTCCGCCACCGCCGCCTCGACCCGCAGGTGCAGCTCGGTGGTGCCGTTCATCAGCCGGGAGCCGTTGACCGAGGTGCCGTACCGCTGGGCGGCCAGGTTGGCCGCCTCGGTCAGCCGCGGATCCCCGGACAGCCCCAGGTAGTTGCTGGAGCCCAGGTTCACCCGCGGTACACCGTCCATCACCGTCACCGCCGCGGGTGGCCTCTGCAGGGTCCGGAAGTAGGGCAGCAGGTCCCGCACCTCCAGCTCCCGGCGGAACGCGTACGAGTCATACGCTCGTACTTTGGCGAAGAGGTCTGTACTCATACCGCTCATGGCACACCGGGAAGGGCGGTTTTCCGATCCCCGGTCAACACGACAGTTGGCCACCCCGATCGAGCAGGTGCCCGCGGGGCTGGCCCGCCGCCGGCTCCTGTGGGCCGCACGGCCGTCGAGCCGTGGGAGCGGCGGCACCGCGAGGCGCAGCGGGCGGCGTCCGGCCGCAACCGGGCCCGGCTCAGTCGGGCGGCCACGCGGCCGGGATGCGTTCCAGCACCCCGCCGGCGAACACGTCGCGCAGCCCGAGCGGCTTGAGGTGGACGTACCCGATGTGGCAGTCGCAGACCGCGTTGCCGCACGGCCGGGGCCGCAGCGCGGCCCGCCACGACCCGTCGTACAGGTTGCCGATGGGCTCGGCGATGAAGTGGCAGCGGCGCACCGTGCCGTCGCCGAGGACGGAGATCGCGGTCTCCCCGGCGTGGCAGGGCCGGCCCAGCGACAGGTGCGGGCGCACGCTGTAGCCGAACAGCGGGTCCAGCTCCGTCCACGTCGCCTCCTCGGCGGCGTCGTAGCGGCGCCCCTCGGCGGCGTTCACCCACAGGTACACCTGCGGCGGCAGCGCCGCGCGCAGCGCCCGCGCCTCGGCCAGGTGCTCGGGCAGCCCCACCACGCCGACGGAGAACCGGACGCCCAGCTCGGTCAGGCGGGCGCAGCGCGCCAGGAACCGGTCCCGTTCGACCTGCCCCGGGTGGTACGTCGTCCACAGCGCGGCCCGCGCCGGGTCGGCGTCGGCGAGCCAGTCCACCCGGGCGGCGAGGTTGGTCTGGATGACCACCCGCCCGACGTGCGGCAGGTGCGACAGCGACACCATCGCGTCCCGGTACCAGCGGCGGGTCAGCCCCTCGCCCCACGGGGTGAACAGCACCGACAGCCGGACGTCGGTGGTGGCCGCCACCCAGCCGGCGAACCGCTCCAGCGCGGCCCGGTCGGCGCGCAGCAGCTCCGGCGGGTCGTGCCGCTTGGCGAACGGGCAGTACGGGCAGTCGTAGTTGCAGCTGGACAACGGCCCGCGGTAGAGGATCGCGAGGTTCACCTCGGCACGTACCCGGTCATCGCGGCGCGCACCGCGGCGGAGGTCAGCCACGGCCCGATCGCGTCGGAGCGGGCCAGCCCGGCCGGGGTGAGCCGCAGCCCGCCGGCGGTGGCCCAGCCCCGGTCGACCAGCCGGCCCAGCTCGGGGAAGTCGTCGGCGGGCGGCCGGCCGAACCGGGCCGCGTACGCGGCGGCGTCGACGCCCTCGGCGCGCAGCAGGGACTTGAGCAGCCAACGGCGGCGCTGCTCGGCCCCGTCCAGGTGGTACCCGAACTCGGCGTACCGGAAGTCGTCGGCCGGGCGGGTCAGGTAGTCGTCGAGCACCGCCCGCACCTCGCTGACGCCGACGGCGTAGTCGAACGAGTAGTGCAGCGACGTGGTGTACGAGCGGGCGCCGCAGCCCAGCCCGACCATGCCGTCGTCCTGGCAGCAGTAGTCCGGCCCGTCCGGGGCCGGGACGTCGGCGCGGCGGAACTGCCGCATCGACTCCTGCCGGTACCCTGCCGCGCCGAGCACCTCCACCGCCTGCGCGTACAGGGCCAGCCGCTGGGCGTCCCAGTCGGCGCGGGTGTGTGCCCGCCGGCCCAGCCCGGTCAGCGGCCGCACGTACAGCGGGTACAGGTACAGCTCCTCCGGCCGCCACGCGAGGGCCGCGTCCAGGCTCTGCCGCCAGGTGTCGGCGGTCTGCCCGTCGATGCCGTAGATGAGGTCCACGTTGAGCACCGGGATGCGCGCGTCGCGGATGGCGCCGAGCGCGGCCTCCACCTGCGCGCGGCGCTGCGGCCGGCCGGCGGCCCGGGCCTCGGCGTCGAGGAAGCTCTGCACGCCGATGCTCACCCGGGTCGCGCCGTGCGCGGCGAGCACCGCGAGCCGGTCCGGGGTCGCGGTGGCCGGCGAGGTCTCCACCGACAGGGGTACGCCGGGCAGTCGCGCGCCGATGGTGGACGTGGCGATGTCGAACAGTTCGGTCAGCTCGTCGGCGGTCAGGTGGGTGGGGGTGCCCCCGCCGAACGCCGCCCGGGCGTACCCGGCGTCGCCGCCGAGGGCGTCGGTGACCCGCTCGGCCTGCCGGCGCAGCTGCCGCAGGTACGCGCTCACCTGCTCGGCGGGCGCGTTGGCGCGGGTGAACAGGTTGCAGAAGCCGCAGCGCATCTCGCAGAACGGCACGTGCACGTAGAGGAACAGGGCGTCGCGCGCCTCGGCCCGCCACAGGTCGGCCAGCGGCGGCCGGGGCCGCAGCGCCCGGTACGACGTCTTGTGCGGGTACGCGTACAGGTACTGCTGGTACGGCGAGCCGTCGAGGCCCTCGTCGGTGCTGGTCAACAGTCCCCCGGGTGCAGGATGAAGTGGGCGTACGGGACGGTCCACACCACGTCGTGGCCGATCCGGTGTCCGGTGTGGCCGTCCTCCCCGTACGCGGTGCCGTGATCGGCGCAGACGATCGTGAACACGGGCCGGCCCCGCCCGGTGACCAGGGCGAACAGCCGGTCGATCCGCCCGTCGACGTACTCCAGGGCGGCGGCGTGGCTGGCCAGGTCGTCGCTCTCCGCGCCGGGCAGGTGGTGCCGATTGGGCTGGTGCAGCGCCGCCACGTTGAGGAACGTGAACAGCGGCCGGCCGGCCGGGACCCGGGGCAGCACCTCGGCCAGCCGGTCGAGCTGCGCGTCCAGGCAGGTGGGGGACGTGACGCCGAACTCCGGCTCCCAGTGCGCCTCGGCGAACAGCCCGGGCAGCACGGCGCCGAGCGGGCTGCGCCGGTTGAAGAACCCGACGCCGCCCAG
This sequence comes from Micromonospora sp. NPDC048830, assembly GCF_043198215.1. Lineage (NCBI taxonomy): Bacteria > Bacillati > Actinomycetota > Actinomycetes > Micromonosporales > Micromonosporaceae > Micromonospora > Micromonospora sp. NPDC048830. The sequence goes on along the minus strand of NZ_JBICUP010000010.1, from coordinate 20,895 downwards.
GCACAGCGTGTGGTACCCGACGTCGGCCAGGGCGGTCGGCAGGTCCGGGGCGTCGAACACCCAGGTGTCGCTGCCCGCGGTCTCGCTGCCGGGGAACCGGGCCGCGTACAGCCGCTCGTGCCGGCCGGGATCGACCGGGGTGGGCAGGAAACCCGCGAAGAACGCGTGGTGCGCGGCGTAGGTGAAGCTGGCGGGGGAGTGGCGGCGCTCCCACCGGCCGCCGGGCAGCGCCCGCGCGAGCCGCGGGGTGCGCCCGGCCGCGGCCAGTGCGGCGGCCACGTCGTAGCGCAGCGTGTCGAGGGTGACCAGGAGCAGGTCGTGGCTGCCGATCAGGCTCCGCACGCCGGCACCTCCCGCCGGGCCGCCGGGCTGGCTCCGGGGCGCGCGGCCCCCGCCGGGGCGGTCGCCGCGCCGGCCGGCACCGGGGCTGCCGCCGCCCGCCACCGCTGCCACCGGCCGCTGGTCAGGGCGTGCACCTGCTCGGCGTAGGTGTCCCGGCCGTCGGCGAGGACCCCGGGCAGCAGGTCCCCGAACGCGTTGACCTCCGCCACCGCGTGCCGGCGCCAGCCGGTCAGGAACATCAGGTCGACGCCGACGTGCAGCGAGCGGGGAAAGCACGCGGCGGCCCGCTCGCAGGTCTCCATCGCCGCCGCCCACGCCGCCGGGCCGGCCGCGGCCCGTAGCTGCGCCAGGTCGCCGCGGGCGTTGCCGAGGTGCAGGTTCGTCATCGGCCCCCGGGCGGCGCGGACGACGGCGTGGGTGGGACGGCCGGCGACCACCACCACCCGCAGGTCGACGACCCGGTCGGCGAGCCCGGCCTTGGGCAGCCACCGTTCGACGTGCAGCCCGTCCGGGGCCAGCCGGTCGACGATCGCGGCGACCTCGCCCTCGTCGTCGTACTCGCGCAACCGCAGCGAGTTGAACAGCCCGTCCGGGGTCGCCTCGACCGTGGTGACGGCCCGGATGCGGCCGGGGGCGACCGCGAGGGCGAGCACCCCGGCGGCCGACGAGCCGTGCGCGGGCTTCACGAACACCCGAGTCCAACCGGCCTCGGCCATGGCGGCGCGCAGCTGCGCGTACCCGCGCACGGGCGGCAGGGCGGCCGGCACGGGCACGCCGGCGGCCGACAGCAGCGCGTGGCAGCGCCGCTTGTCGCACAGCGCCGCGACGTCCTCCGGGTGGTTGAGCAGCTCCGCGCCGCCGGCGGCGACCCGGTCGAGGGCGGCGACCAGGCCCGCGTACGCGTCGGCGAGCCCGACCAGCTCGCCGTGCCGCGCCGGGGCGGCGGCCCGGCGCAGCAGCCGGTCGACCTCCGGGTCCTCGCCGGTGGAGTCGACGCGCACCAGGGCGCCGGCCGGCGGCGGGGCCGCCCCGGCGAGCACGTCGGCCCAGGGCAGCACCGCCGGCCGGGGCAGCCCGGCGGCCAGGACGGCCTCGGTGAACAGGCCGACGCGGCGGTTGTCGGGGTTGCCGACGACGGTCAGCCGCATGTCACTCGGACACCGCCGTGTACCGGTACGTCTCGCCGTCGTCCTCGTCGGCCTCCTTCGGCTCGGACAGGTCCACCCGGACGCCGGGCAGCGCGCCGGGCAGCGCCGCCGCCAGCTCCGCGGAGATGTAGTGGTGGTGCAGGTCCAGCATGGCCAGGTGGGTCAGCGGCTGCCCACCCGCCAGGGCGGCCGCGCCGCGGTCGCCGAGGGTGCCCAGCGACAGGTCCAGCCGGGTCAGCCGCGCGACCACGGGCGCCGAGGCGAGCGCCTCGGCGAGGTCGTCGGCGATCTCGGCGTTGCGCAGCCCGAGCCGGCGCAGCGCGGGGAACCGCTGCCCGGCCAGCAGCGGAGCCAGGTCGGCCACGGTGGTGTCGCCGCCGTAGTCGGGGGTGCCGAGCCACAGCTCCAGGTCGCTCAGGGCGGGCAGCTCGGAGTCGAGCACCGCGCCGACGAAGTCGCGGCCCAGGCCGCCGCTCTGCACCGTGAGCTCCCGCAGCCGCCCGTGCCGGACCGGCGAGAACTCGAAGTCCTCGCCGCCGCGCACCCGCAGCACCTCCAGCCCCGGGTACGCCGCCAGCAGCGGGCTGACGTCGCCCACCTTCATCCAGGAGATCTCGCACTCGTCGAAGGTGATGTCGCCGAGGAACAGCGCCCGCAGGTTGGGCAGGCGCGGCGCGGCCGCACAGAGCTGTGCGATCGGGGCGGTGTTGAACGCCGCGTACCCCCAGGAGCCGACGACGAGGGCCTCCACCGCCGGCCCCGCCAGCTCGACGAACCGGTCGAAGGCGTCCCGGAACCCCTCCGCCCCCTTCTCCTCGGCGCCGGCGTCGAACTCCCAGTACGCGAACCGCCAGGCGACGGGCCCGTCCACGATGGGCAGCGGGCCGTCGGCGGGAACCTGGACCACGGGACGGCCGGCGAACGTGGTGGCGTGCGATCCGAACGTCATCGTCGCTCACTCCCCGACCAGGGTGTAGCGGTACAGCCTGCCGTTGTACTCGTCCGGCGTCCGCGGGTCCGACACGTCGACCTCGACGCCGGGCAGGGCGGCCACCACCCGCTCCCGCCACTGGTCGGAGAGGTAGTGGTGGCGCAAATCGAGGCGGCGCAGGTGGGTCAGCGGCTGCCCGGCCAGCAGCGCCTCGGCGCCGGAGTCGGTGAGCACCCCCATCGACAGGTCGAGGACGTCCAGCCGGCGGACGACCGGTGCGCTGGCCACCGCCGCCGCGATGTCGTCGGCGATCTCGGCGTTGCACAGCGCCAGCCGCCGCAGCGCGGGCAGCCCCGTCCCGGCCAGCAGCCGGCCCAGGTCGGCCACGGTCGCGTCGCCGCCGTAGTCCTTCCTGCCGAACCACAGGTCCAGGCGCTCCAGCGCCGGCAGGTCGCAGCCGGACACCCCGCGCACCACCCCGCCCGGCAGGCCGCCGCACTGGAAACCGAGCTCCCGCAGCCGGTCGTGCCGGACCGGGTCGAGGCGCAGCCCGGCGGCCCCGCGTACCCACAGCACCTCCAGGCCCGGGTACGCGGCCAGCAACGGCGTGATGTCGCCGTGCGTCAGCCAGGAGATCTCGCACTGCTCGCCGACCAGGTCGGCCAGGAACAGCGCCCGCAGCCCGGTCCACTTCCCGGCCGCCTCGACGAGCAGGTCGACGGGCAGCGGGCTCTCGTACGCGGTGCCCCACTCGCCGATCACCAGCGCCCGGACGGCGTCGGCCGGCACCTCGTCGCGCAGCGCCGCGACCAGGGCCGCGAACTCCTCGGGCTCCGCGTCGAAGTCCTCCACCTCCAGCCGCCAGGCGACCGCCGACGGGTCGTCGGGCAGGGGCATCCCCGGGGTGAAGGGCAGCACGGGCAGCCCGGCGAACGACGACAGATGGGAGTGGACCACGCCAACCTCCGGCTCGACTGGTGCAGCGGCGGCGCGACCGTAACAGGTCGCACCGACAACATGATCAGCAGCGGGCGTCCGGGGTGACGTCCGGGGTGGCCGGCAAGGCCAGGGGACCGGATATCTAGTCACAGTCATCAATGTCTGGTAGGAATTGCGCAAGGCCGGCACCGACTCCTCCCGGTGGCGGCCCGGCACCACGACGACGTACCCCTACCGCTCCTCGGCCGCGGCGACCCGGTAGCCCAGCACGTCCGCCGCGCCCGGCGCGCTCGGCACGATCACCTCGCCGGCCGGCTCCGCCCGCACCGGCTCCGCCGCCGGCGGCTGCACCTCCCGGCTCGACTGCACCGTCGGGTACTCGGCCGTCGCCCCGCCGCCCGTCGCGGCGGCCATCACCGCCGCCGCCGCGAGATCGGCCACCCGCTTCGCCTCCCGCTGCACCCGGGCCCGGACGTCCTTCGCGTGCCGCTCGGCCTCCTCTGCCGCCGTGCGCGCCGCGTCCAGGCGGCTCGCCTCCACCGTCAGCTCCTGCCGGACCTCCGCGAGGCGCTGCTGCAGGCGGCCGACCTCGTGCTCGAACGCGGCGCCCTCCTCGCGGGCCTGCGCCAGCTGCTGCTGCGCCGCGTCCAGCTCGGCGTGCAGCTGCGTCAGCGCCTGCCGCTGACCGCCGATCTCCTGTTGCAGGGCCGTCAGCTGCTCCTGGTGGGCGCTCGCCTGCTCGTCGGCCCGCTTGCGCACCTCCGTCGAGTACTGCTGCGCCTCGGCGATCAGATTGGCGATCTTCTGCTCGGCGGCGGTCAGCTGGCCTGCCACGTCCCGCTCGGCCGCCGCGCGGTGCTCGGCGAGCTCCTGCTCGGCCGCCGTTCGCCGCTCGCTGATCTCCCGCTCCACGTTGACCCGCCACTGGGCCAGCTCCTGCTGGCTCTGCGCGCGCGCGGCCTGCACCTCCTGCTGGATCTGGGTACGGGCTGCCTTGGTCAGCGCCTCGGCGGCGGCCTGCGCCTGCTCCACCTGCTGCGCGGTCAGCTCGTTGATCCGCTTCGCCTCCTGCTGGGCGTGCTCGTGCGCGGCCTCGCCGTCGACCCGCAGCTGCTCCACCAGCTCCTGGATGTCCGCGAGCTGCGCCTCCGCCGCCGCCCGGCGCTCCTCGTACTCCTTCTCGTGCTCCGCCCGGCGCGCCGACAGCTCCGCATCCAGCTCCTGCACCGCCCGCGCGGCGTGCTCCCGCGTCTCGAGCAGCAGCCGCTCCGCCTCCGCCTGCAGCTCACCGGCATGCTGCGCGGCGCTCTCGGTGATCACTCCGGCCTGCTTCTCCGCCAGCGCGAGGATCTGGTCGACCATCGGCCCCAGGTCGCGGAACGAGGCCCGGTCCACCTGCGCCGGGCGCTGGCGAAGCTCGGTCACCTCCGCCTGCAACTGCTGGTACTGGACGGTCAGGCCGCGCAACTGGTGCTGGGCCCGGTCCCGCTCGGCCATCAGCGCCGCGGCGGTGGCGTCGGCCTGCTCGACGTACCGGTCGACCTGCCGCTTGTCGTAGCCGCGCAACGCCTGCTCGAAGCTCGGCCGCCTGTTCGCCTCCGTGCGTACCGGAAACGGCTCCCCGCCGTTGGACATGCGCAACCCTCCGTAGAACTCAGACCCGGCGCGTCACCGCCCCGCGGGGCGTGGTGTCGCGCAACGCTACCGCCGCCCGTCGACGCTGAACACCCCACCCCGGCCCCCGCGCCCGGCATGATCCATCCGGTCACGCTGCGCACGCACCCCGCCCCTGCGGGCCTCGCGCGGTGGACGTCACCCGCCGCCTCAGGGCCGGACCGGGGCGAGCTGGAGGTAATCGAGGTTCCAGTTCTGGTAGGCGTCGGCCGGCAGACTCACCCGCACGGTGTGGTGACCGGCCGTGAGCTCCTGGACGACGCCACTGGGCTGGAGCACCTCCTTGTTGTGGCTCGTGGTGTTCAGGACCGCCACCCGCTCGCTCTCGGGGCCCCCGTCGAACGACAGCGTGTAGGTGCCCGCCGGGGAGTACGGCGAGGACACCCGTGCCGAGACGGCGTACCGGCCGCTGCGCGGCACCTCGACGTCGTAGGTCAGCCACTCGCCGCCGCGCATCCACGAGACCCGCACGTTGCCGTCGGCGTCGCTGATGTCCACGTCCTCGCCGGGACGCATCGGCAGCCCGCCGCGGTTACCGGCGTCGGCGTCGTGGTAGCCCACGCCCTCGCCCGGAAGGAAGTCCTCGGCCTGGACCCGCACGCTGCCCTCCGGCACCGGGTCGCCCTCGCCGCTCTGCAGCCACCGCTCGAGCTTCTCGACGTCGTCGGTCTGGATGACGGTGGCGCCGAAGCTGGCGACCAGCCCCTCCCAGCCCCGACGCGGATCGGCGAGCGAGGCCTCGTCGGTGAAGCGGTCCGCCAGGCCGTTCCACATCGAGTTGAGCCAGACCCTGCTGTTCGCCGCCAGCCGGTCGAGGAACGGCTTGCGTGCCACGACGTCGTACTGGCTGTCGAAGGTGACCTCGTAACCGACCGGCTGGTCGCCGCCGAACGCCGCGACGTCGGTCAGATTGCCGTCGCTGACCATGTGCATGTAGACCGCGCCCTCGTGGCCGGCCAGGAACTGCTGGACCTCCGCCACCGGCGCGGCGCTCTTGTAGAGCCCGTTACGGACCGTCCCGGTCTCGACGAGCACCTTCCAGATCTCCTCGCGGAACGGCCAGCCCTTGTCGAGATTGACCAGACCACGCGTCTTCGCGACCTGCATGGCCTCGGCGAGGGTCGGGACCTGCTCGTCGGTGACCGTCGCCTGGGCGCCGCCGAGGCCCTGCTTCAGGCGCAGCGCCTTGACCTGGGCGAGGGTGAGGTCGGCCACCGCGCCGGTTCCGTTCGTCGTGCGGTCGATGGTGGTGTCGTGCATGAGTACGGGGACGCCGTCCCTGGTCAGCCGTACGTCGATCTCGGCGATCTCGGCGCCGTCCTCGAAGGCGGCCGCGATCGCGGGCAGGGAGTTCTCCGGGGCCTCGCGCCACTGGCCGCGGTGCGCGGCGGTGAGGATCTTGGCGTTCGGGCCGTGGTCGAGGATGTCACGGTAGGCGCGCTCGGCCGGCGTGTCGCCGCCCTTGCCCGGCCCACCGTAGAGGAGCGCCGGGGGAGGAGCACCCACACCGCTGGCCGCGACGGCAAGGGCGGCCGGTGCCTGCCGGCCGTTCGTGAGCACCGCTCCGGCGACGACACCGGCAGCGGCAAGGGAGAGCGCGGTGGCGACGCGTACGGCCTGGTTGAGAGGGGCTCGGTTCATGATCGCCGAACCTAGGGCCGGACCGGTTGCGCCGGGCGTACCGGACGTTGACACCTCTTGACGATCCGGTGAAGGTCGGCTGCCGCGGCGTGCGGGAGCCATCCGGACTCGTGACGCGGCTCTCATCGCGGCCGGACGCGTCGTGGGGAATGGTGATGCGGTGCGAACGAGCCGATTCCGGTTCGACCGTCCAGCGGAGGTGAGGCCTGCATGGCGACGACACCGGCAGCCGGCACGCGGGCAGGGGTCGGCCTGCGGTCCGAGCGCGGTCCCGTGCTCGGCGCGATCATGCTCTGTACCGGCCTGGTCGCCATCGACGCCACGATCATCGCCACCGCGGTGCCCTCCATCGTCCGTGACCTGGGCGGCTTCTCCCAGTTCCCGTGGCTGTTCTCGATCTATCTGCTCACCCAGGCGGTCACCGTGCCGCTGTACGGCAAGTTCGCCGACTCGCTGGGCCGCAAACCGGTGATGTTCTTCGGCATCGCCATGTTCCTGCTCGGCTCGGTCCTGTGCGGCTTCGCCTGGAGCATGCCCGTACTGATCGTCGCGCGCGCCATGCAGGGTGTCGGCGCAGGCGCCGTCCAGCCCATCAGCATGACGATGGTCGGCGACCTCTACACCGTCGAGGAACGCGCCCGGGTGCAGGGATACCTGGCCAGTGTCTGGGCGGTCGCCTCCGTGCTCGGCCCCACCCTGGGCGGGGTCTTCTCCGACTACCTGTCGTGGCGGTGGATCTTCTTCGTCAACGTGCCGCTCGGGGCGGTCGCGGCGGTGGTGCTGGCCCGCCAGTTCTCCGAGCGGGTGACCCGCAGCACGCACAAGGTCGACTACGCCGGGGCCGCCCTGCTCACGGGCGGGTTGTCGTTGCTCATCCTGGGGCTCCTCGAAGGGGGAGTGGCCTGGCCCTGGGCCTCCGTCCAGAGCCTGGCGATCTTCGCGGTCGGCGCGGTCCTGCTCGTCGCGTTCGTCCTCGTGGAGCGTCGTGCCGCCGAGCCCGTGCTGCCGCTGTGGGTGTTCCGTCGCCGCACGCTCGTCGGCGGGAACCTCGCCTCGCTGGTCGTCGGGGCCGTGACGATCGGGTTGAGCTCGTACCTGCCGACCTACGCGGAGGGCGTGCTCGGTACCAGCGCGCTGGTGGCGGGGTTCGCGTTGGCGGCGCTCACGATCGGCTGGCCGATTGCGGCCACCCTCTCCGGGCGCGTCTACCTCCGGATCGGCTTCCGGGACACCGCGCTCATCGGCAGCGTGTTCGTCATCGGCGGCACGGCGCTGATCTCGCTGCTGGCGGCGGACTCGCCGCTGTGGATGACCGCGGCGGGGGCCTTCGTCGTCGGCGTCGGGCTCGGCCTCGCCGCCAGTCCGACGCTGGTCGCCGTGCAGTCCGTGGTCGGGTGGGAACGCCGGGGCGTGGTCACCGGCACCAACATGTTCAGCCGCTCGCTGGGCAGCGCGGTCGGCGCCGCGGTGTTCGGCGCGATCGCCAACGCCACCCTGGCCGCCCGGTTCGCCGAGCCGCCCGCCGACGTCGCCGGGCGGATCCCCGCCGACGCGGACGCCAGCAGCCTGGTGGTCGGCGCGCAGACCATGGCACCGGCGGTGGCCGAGTACGTCCGCGACTCGCTGTACGACGCGACGCACCACGTCTTCCTCGCGCTGGTCGTGGTCGCCGTGCTCGGCGTGGGCGTCCTGCTGCTGATGCCGCGGCGCAGCGAACCGCTGACGTTCGACCGGACGGAGTAGCCCGTCAGAGGTCGTTGAACGGCTGCGCGTACGCGAACTCGCCGCGGATCGACGGGCGCCAGGCGGTGAGCGGGCGGGCCTGGAAGTATCGCGGCCCCCAGGGCTGCGGCGGGGTGACGCCGAGGTCGACCGCCGGGCGGAACCCGAACCGCGGGTAGTAGTCGGGGTGGCCCAGCAGCACCACCAGCGGCTCGTCCAGCGCGTCGGCCGCGCCGAGCACGGCGTGCGTGAGTGCGCTGCCGACCCCGCGCCCCTGCCACGCGGGCAGTACGCCCAGCGGCCCCAACCCGAGTGCGACCGGCTCGCCGGCCACCCACCCCCGCGTGCACACCACGTGCCCGACGACCTGCCCGTCCGGGTCGGTGGCGACCAGCGACAGCGCGGGCAGCCACGCCTCGCTGGCGCGCAACGCGTCGACCAACCCCACCTCCACCGGTACGTCGTCCGGGGCGTCCGCCTCGGCGAACGCCGCGCCGTGCACCGCCCGGACCGCCTCGACGTCCTGGCCTGTCTCCCGCCTGATCAACACCGCGCCACCATAGCCGCTCCCACGGGCGCCCCCACCACCCCGGACGGCCCTCGTCGATCAAGAGATCTGCGTCGGGATCCGCGCGGCGGGACGGCACAAATCTCTTGATCAACAGGGGGAGGGCGGCCGGGCGGGGGCGGGTGGGCCTTGCGGGTAGGGTGGCCCGGTGCGGGTTCCCGAGCCCGAGGAGGCGTTCGTCGTCTTCGGCGACCAGGACTCCGGCTGCCTCTCGTACGGTGTGCAGGTGGACGGCCGGCGGTGGTTCGTGAAACGGCCCCGTACGCCCGCCGCCGCCGCGTCCCTGGCCCGCGCGCTCGGGCTGCACGCCGCCGTACGGCACGCCGCGATCGTGCGTCCCGAGGTCGTCCTCGACGGCACCGACGGGCCCGTCCTGGTGTACCCGTGGCGGGCGGGGACCGTGCTCAACCGCGCCACCGTCCACGGGTCGGACCGGATGGGGCTGGCCCGGTTCCAGACCCTGCCCCTGCCCGAGGCGCGGGCGGCGCTGGCGACGGTCCTCGACGCGCACGTCGCCGTCGCCGCCGCCGGGTACGTCGCGGTGGACCTCTACGACGGCTGCCTGCTGTACGACTTCGACGCGCACCGCATGCGCCTGGTCGACCTCGACGAGTACCGGCCGCAGCCGTTCCTGCTCGCCTCCGACCGGCTGCCCGGCTCCCGCCGGTACATGGCGCCGGAGGAGTTCGCGCGCGGCGCGCGGATCGACCACCGGACGACGGTGTTCGCGCTCGGCCGCGTGCTGCACCACCTGCTCGACTCGCCGGGCGGGTGGCGGGGCGCCGCCGGCGAGCGGGCGGTGGTGGACCAGGCGACCCGGCCGGACCCGGACGACCGGTACCCGGACCCGGCCGCCCTGGCCCGGGCGTGGGCGGAACAGGAACACGCGGCGGCCGAACTGCTGCCCTGAGGCCGCATCCGCGAGCCCCGCGCCCGCCGAGGCCGGGTGGATGCTGGTCGGTTCGGGGGATGCGGGCCGCGCCTGCGGCCCGGTAGGGTGCTCGCGTGACCGTGTTCCGGATCGGCGAGGCGGCGGAGCTGCTCGGCGTCAGCACCGACACCGTCCGGCGCTGGATCGACGCCGGCCGGCTGGCCGCGGCCCGCGACGAGCACGGGCACCGCGTCGTCGACGGCGTCGACCTGGCCGGGTTCGTCCGCGCCGCGGCCGCCGCCCCCGACGGGCACGCCGAGTTCTCCTCGGCCCGCAACCGGCTGCGCGGCATCGTCACCGCCGTGGTCAAGGACGCCGTCATGGCCCAGGTCGACATCCAGGCCGGGCCGTTCCGCGTCGTGTCGCTGATGAGCCGCGAGGCGGTCGACGACCTCGACCTGCGGGTCGGCTCGGTGGCCGTGGCGGTGATCAAGTCGACGACGGTGGTGGTGGAGCGGCCCGCGTCCGCCCCCCGGGGAAGGAGCGGCTCGTGACCGCGAGATGGGGTTCGCTGGCTGCCGCCCTGGTGCTCGTCCTCGCCGGGTGCGCCGATACGCCCCGCCCGGCCGCGTCCGGCGACGGGGTGCGCGGCCCGGTCACCGTGTTCGCGGCGGCGTCGCTGACCGAGACGTTCACCCGGCTCGGCAAGGAGTTCGAGGCCGACCACCCCGGCGCCACCGTCACGTTCAGCTTCGCCGGCAGCTCCGCCCTGGCCACGCAGATCAACCAGGGCGCCCCGGCCGACGTGTTCGCCGCCGCCTCGCCGGCGACCATGGCCACCGTCGCCGACGCCGGGAACGCCGACGGCGCCCCGGCCACCTTCGCCCGCAACCAGCTCGTCGTCGCCGTGCCGAAGGGCAATCCGGGGCGCGTCGGCGGGCTGGCCGACCTGGCCCGCCCCGGCGTGAAGGTCGCGCTCTGCGCCGAGCAGGTGCCCTGCGGCGCGGCGGCCCGCACGGCCCTCGACGCCGCCGGGGTGTCGCTCACCCCGGTCACCCTCGAACAGGACGTCCGGGGCGCCCTGGCGAAGGTGCGCCTCGGCGAGGTCGACGCCGCGCTGGTCTACCGCACCGACGCCACCGCCGCCGCGTCCGAGGTGGACGCCGTGGAGTTTCCCGAGTCCGCCCGCGGCGTCAACGACTATCCCGTCGTGATGCTCCGGCGCGCCGGCAACCCCGCCGCGGCGCGGGCGTTCGTCGCGTACGTCCTGTCCGACCGGGGGCGGGCGGCGCTCACCGCCGCGGGCTTCCAGGCCCCCGGGTCCTGACCCCGGTGGCACGCCCGACCGCGCCGCCGCCGCCCGAAGGGCGCGCCGGCGTCGGCCGCCGCACCCGCGGCGCGCGGGTGCCGCTGGCGTTGTTCGTCCCCGCCGGCCTCGGCCTGGCCTTCCTCGTCCTGCCGCTGCTGGGACTGCTCGCCCACACCCCCTGGGCGGAACTGCCGCAGCGCCTCGCCGCCCCCGGGGTGCTCGCGGCGCTGCGGCTGTCCCTGCTCACGGCCACTTTCGCCACGCTGCTCTGCCTCGCTCTCGGCGTACCGCTGGCCTGGCTGCTGGCCCGGGTGCCGTTCCCCGGCCGCCGGCTGGTCCGGGCGCTGGTCACGGTGCCCCTGGTCCTGCCGCCCGTGGTCGGCGGGGTGGCCCTGCTGCTGGTCTTCGGCCGTCGCGGGCTGCTCGGCGGCTGGCTCGACGCCACCCTCGGCGTCACGCTGCCGTTCACCACCGCCGGCGTGGTGCTGGCCGAGGCGTTCGTGGCCATGCCGTTCCTCGTCATCGCCGTCGAGGGCGCGCTGCGCGGCGCCGACGCCCGCTACGAGGAGGCCGCCGCCACCCTCGGCGCCAGCCGGTGGACCACGTTCACCCACGTCACCCTGCCGCTCGTCGCCCCCGGCGTCGCGGCCGGGGCGGTGCTGTGCTGGGCGCGCGCCCTCGGCGAGTTCGGGGCCACCATCACGTTCGCCGGCAACTATCCCGGCCGCACCCAGACCATGCCCCTGGCCGTCTACCTCGCCCTGGAGACCGACGTGGAGGCCGCGATCGTGCTCAGCCTGGTCCTGCTCACCGTCTCGGTGGCCATCCTCGCCGGGCTGCGCGACCGGTGGATCACCGGCCCGTGACCGCCGCCGACCCACCGCTGCTGGACGCCCACCTGGTCGCCGACCGGGGCGCCTTCCGCCTCGACGTGCCGCTGCGCGTCGACGCCGGCGAGGTGGTCGCGCTGCTCGGCCCCAACGGCGCGGGCAAGACGACCGCCCTGCGCGCCCTGGCAGGCCTGCACCCGCTGAGCGCCGGTCACCTGACCCTCGGCGGGGCCGACCTCGACCGGCCCGACCGGCGGGTGTGGACCCCGCCGGAGCGCCGCCCCGTCGGGGTCGTCTTCCAGGACTACCTGCTCTTCCCCCACCTGAGCGCGCTCGACAACGTCGCCTTCGGGCCCCGCCGGCGCGGTCTCGACCGGCGGGCCGCCCGGGCCCACGCCCTGACCTGGCTCGGCCGGGTCGGCCTCGCCGAGCAGGCCCGCCGCCGGCCCCGGCAGCTCTCCGGCGGGCAGGCCCAGCGGGTCGCGCTCGCCCGCGCCCTCGCCGTCGACCCGACCCTGCTGCTGCTCGACGAGCCCCTCGCCGCCCTCGACGCCCGCACCCGGCTGGACACCCGCGCCGAGCTGCACCGCCACCTCGCCGCCCACCCGGGCGCGGCGGTGCTGGTCACCCACGACCCGCTCGACGCGCTGGTGCTCGCCGACCGTCTCGTGATCGTCGAGGAGGGCCGGGTCGTGCAGGAGGGCGACGCGGCCACCGTCACCGCGCGGCCCCGCACCGAGTACGTGGCCCGGCTCGTCGGGCTGAACCTGCACCGCGGCCACGCCGACGGCCACGCCGTCCGGGTCGGCGGGCTGGCCCTCACCGCCGCCGACCGGGTGCGTGGGGACGCCTTCGTCGCGTTTCCGCCCGCCGCCGTCGCCCTGCATCCCGCCCGGCCCGACGGCGGTGCCCGCAACACCTGGCCCGCCACCGTCAGCGGGGTGCAGCGCCACGGCGACAACCTGCGCGTCCAGCTCGACGGGCCGCTCCCGGTGGCCGCCGACGTCAGCCCGACCGCCGCCGCCCGGCTGCGCCTCGTCCCGGGCCAGCCGGTGTGGGCGGCGGTCGAGGCCGCCGAGACCCGCGCCTACCCGGCCGGCCCGCCGCCGCGTGCCTGACCGGCCGGGCGGTCACGGACGCCCCCGGTACGCGGGGACGGCCGGGCGTGTGGAATCCGGGCGGGAGGGACGGTCAGAGCACCTGGGAGAGGAAGCGGCGCAGCCGCGGGTGCTCGGGGCGCTCGAAGATCGCGGCGGGTTCGCCGGCCTCCAGCACCACGCCGCCGTCCATGAACGCCACCGTGTCGGCGACCTCGCGGGCGAAGCCCATCTCGTGGGTCACCACCACCATGGTCATCCCGCCCGCCGACAGTTCGGCCATGATGCCCAGCACGCCCTTGACCAGCTCCGGGTCGAGCGCCGACGTCGCCTCGTCGAAGAGCATCACCTGCGGCTGCAACGCCAGCGCCCGGGCGATCGCCACCCGCTGCTGCTGCCCGCCGGACAGGTGCGCCGGCCGGGCGTCGGCCTTGCCGGCCAGCCCGACCCGCTCCAGTTGGGCGCGGGCCACCTGCACGGCCTCGTCGTCGCCGAGGCGCCTGATCCGGCGCAGCGCCAGGGTGATGTTGCGCAGCACGGTCATGTGCGGGAACAGGTTGAACTGCTGGAAGACCATTCCGACCCGCTGGCGCAGCGCGTCCGGGTCGTCGCCCAGCACACTGCGCCCGTCCAGCAGCACGTCGCCCCGGTCGGGCTCGAGCAGCCGGTTGATGGTGCGCAGCAGCGTGGACTTGCCGGAGCCGGACGGCCCGATGACGCAGGCCGTGCCGCCCCGGGCGACGTCCAGGCTCGCGCCGCGCAGCACCCGGTTGGCGCCGAAGGCGAGGTGCACGTCCCGGACGCTCAGGCTGACCGGCGCGCTCGTGACGGTGCTCATCGGTGCTCCCTTCCTGCCGGGCCGCCGACCGCGGCCTCCCCGGGCAGCGCGGTCTCGCCGGCCAGCGCCAGCCCGCCGTCGTCGTCGGCCGCGACGTCGTCTGGGACACCCCCACCCAACAGTTCGGCCGGGCGCCCCTGCCGCAGCCGCCGGTCGATCCAGTTGACCGCGTGGGTCAACGGCACGGTCAGCGCCAGGTAGAACAGGCCCGCCAGCAGCAGCGCGGACTCGTTGCCGGTGTTCGCCGCGTGGTCCTGCCCGATCCGGAACAGCTCCCGCTGGCTGGCGACGAGGCCCAGGAAGTAGACCAGGCTGGAGTCCTTGATCAGCGCGATGAGCTGGTTGACCCACGCCGGCAGCACGCGGCGCACGCCCTGCGGGATGATCACCAGCCGCATCGCCTCGCCCCAGGAGAAGCCCAGCGCCCGGGCGCCCTCCAGCTGCGCGGCCTCCACGCTCTGGATGCCGGACCGGAAGATCTCCCCGATGTACGCCGCGGCGATCAGCGACAGCGCCAGGATGCCCAGCGGGTACGGGTTGGGACCCCACACCTGCATGCCCAGCGGCGCCAGCCCGACGCCGATGAGCAGGATCGTCGCCGCGGCGGGCAGCCCCCGGAAGACGTCGGTGTAGACCCGGGCCGGCCAGCGCAGCCACCGGGTACGGGAGATGCCGGCCACGGCCAGCAGCATGCCCAGCAGCGAGCCGAGCAGGGCGGCCGAGATCGCCAGGATCAGCGTGTTGGGCAGCCCGACCGTCAGCATCTCGGGCAGCGCCACGCGCATCGAGTCCCAGTCGAAGAACGTCTCCCACAGGGTGCTCAGTGGATCCATCGTCCCGTCCGTCCCGCTCGCTCGTCACGTACCGTCAGGAAGCCGCCGAGGCGGACGCCGACGGCGCGGCCGTCCCGGACGGCTCGGTCGCCGCCGACGGGACCGGCACGGTGCCGCTGCCCGGCTTGAAGTCGGCCGGGATCGGGCGGCCCGGGTAGTACTGGGCCTGCAGCCGGCTCCAGGTGCCGTCGGCGATGACCTCGTCGAGGCCCTTGTTGAGCACCTCGCGCAGCTTGTCGTTGCCCTTGGCCACCGCGTACGCGGTCGGGGCGGGGCTGAGCTGCTTCGCCGCCACCTTGATCTTGCCCCCGCTGTCGGCGGCGGTCTTCTCGCCGATCTCGGCCGGGGCGATCCACGCGTCGGCGGTGCCGGCTTTGAGCTGGTTGAGCGCGCCGTTGTAGTCGGGCACCCGCACCGGGTTCAGGTTCTGCCCGGTGGCGTAGTCGTCCTGCACGGTGCCCTGCACGACCACGACCCGCTTGCCCGCGAGCTGGTCGAAGCCGGTGATCGAGGAGCCGGCCGGGACGTCGAGGCCGAAGTAGCCGAAGTCGTAGCCGTTGCCGAAGTCGACGGTCTTCTTCCGCGCCTCGGTGATGGTGATCGACGAGCTGCCGACGTCGAACTTGTGGTTGTTGACCTGCGACAGCAGTGCGGAGAAGTCGGTGCCGACGAACTCCACCCTCAGGCCGATCTTCGCCGCGACCGCGGTGAGCAGGTCGTTGTCGAAGCCGGTGAACGTGCCGTCCTTCAGGTAGACGTTCGGCGGGGCGTCGGTGAGCGTGCCGGTGCGCAGCACGCCGGCCTGGAGTAGGCCGTACGGGTTGTCCGCCGCGTTCGGGGCGTCGTCGCCGCAGGCGGTCAGCGCCCCGGCGGCGAGGACGGCGGCGGCGCCGAGGGCGGCGACCTTGGTCAGGGCAGGAAGGAATCGCACAGGTGTCTCCTGGATCGGGAAAACGGCACGCCGCCGGCCGCCGAGGACGGCGCCGGGTGGGCGTACCGGGAGGGGTTGCCGGAAGGGGGCGCTCAGCGCGAGGTGCGGCGACAGCCGGCGCTGCACATTCGCATCAGGTCCACGTGCCGGCGCCTGACCATCGCGACGCGGGGGAGCGGGGCTCCGGCCGGCGGGCAGAGGTGGTAGGCAGACATGGCTCTCCAGGGTCGGTGATGACCTGGGGACCAGGCCACGCTTGCACCGGTGACACTCCGGTGCCTGGTCTTCACCCGGGGCACCCCACCGCGGAGGAGGGTTGCCGGCCAGCGAGCCGGGGCTTGGCGCTGGCGCTCATGACCTGCACCGACAGTAACAGGGCACCCGGGCCGCCCGTCCAGCCGATATGACCACGCTCACGCGCTGTGACCGGACGGGTGGTCGGCGTCCACCGCCGGTAGCGCCGTTCTCGCCGTCGGCTTCGCCGAGCGCGGTCGGCGCGCCGCCGAGCTGCTGCTACAGCGGATCGCCGAGCCCGGCCTGCCGCCCCGCCGCGAGCAGGTCCCGCCGCGCCTGGTCGTCCGCGCCTTCAGCGCCGCGCCGACGGTCGCGGTAACCGAGCCGCTGGAGCTGGGGGCGCGTGGACGCTGATCGCCCGCACCGCCCCGCGTACCCGCAGGTGGCGGCGTGCCCGCGGCGCGCGACCGCCCGACGCCGCCCGGGGGCCCGGTCCTGCCCGGCCCGTCGCCCGCCGGAGCGGGCGGCGGCGCGGGCGGCGGCGCGGGTGACCCCCCACGCCGCCGCCCGCGGCGTCAGTCCGCCTGGAACGACGGGCGGACGACGCCGCCGACGAGCGCGCACCAGGTGTTCGTGTCGACCTTGCCGTTCGGCTCCAGGCCGTGCAGCCGCTGCAGGTCCTGGACGGCCTTCTTGGTGGCGTAGTCGAACTGGCCGCTCACGGCGACGTCGGCCCAGCCCTTCATGTTCAGCATGAACTGGGCGGCGCTGACCGGGGCGCCGGTGGCGTCCTTCTCCAGCTCCGGCGCCAGCGTTTCCCACGTCGGCGTGGTCAGGGTGGCGTCGACGTCGACCGGGATGCCGTTGCGGGCCTGCCAGTCCTGCACCGCCGCCACGGTCGCCGCGTCGAAGGCGCTGCTGACCGACAGGGGGTAGCCGCGGTGGGTGAGCAGGTACTGCACCACCCGCACGGAGGGGGAGCTGACGAAACGCCACAGGTCCGGCCAGCGGCGCGCCGGCACGTCCGCGAGGTCGGTGCCCAGCTCGCGGAACACGCGCCGGCGCAGCGTCGGGAACTGCGCGTAGAACGCCGCGCCGGGGCAGAGGGTGTTGCGGAAGTCCCAGTGGCCGAAGATGTCGTGGGCGTGCAGCCCGTACTGGCGGCAGATCGTCGTGCAGAGCCGCACCAGCGAGTCCAGCAGCGCCTGCGGGGGCGTCTCGGTGACGTACGTGCCCTCGTTCTCGATACCGATGGCCCGGCCGTTCTCGCCGGGGCAGTGCGCCGAGATCATCTGCCGGTCGCCGGCGGTCAGCCGTTCCAGGCTGCCGCGGCGGCCCTCCGTCACGTACCCGCCGCGGCTGACCGTGAAGTGCTGGCCGGTGTCCGACCAGCCGTTGCCGTCCATGTGCAGGTTCTGGCAGTCCCGGGCCAGCTTGATCGCCTGCTCGCGGGAGTAGTCGGTGACGTTCGGGAACGCCATGTGGTGCACGATGATCTTGTTGGTGGGGATGGCGCTGACCGACAGCGGGTCCTTCGGCGGGCGGGCGCCCCACTGGTCGCAGCTGATGATCCAGTCGAGGTCCGAATCAGAAGCGGCCCGCGCGGCGGTGGGGAACGCGAGTTCCGATCCGACGACGGCGACCGCGGCCGCGCCGAGCCCGGCCCGCAGCACCGTGCGGCGGTCCAGTTCGGAATGGTCGAGGTGCATGGCATCTCCTTCGTGGCCGATGGACGACCGGGGGTGAAAAGGAGCTACAGAGGGAAAGGCTGAGGTGGAGAATATTGCCACAGCCGGCGGAACGCCAGGGGTGGGTCGCTGGGTTCGTGGCCGGTGCTCCGCGTGGGGCCCGACGGCCTCCGGCCGGCGCCGACCGGGACGAATGCCGGGCGGCATCGCGGGTATGCGCGGCGCCGGGAGGTGGGGGCCTCCGGGATCGAGGGGGACATGGCAGTGGGCGCCGTCGTCGGCCTGGTCATCGTCGTCGTGCTCGCGCTGCTCCTGCTGTCGCTGAGCGTGCGCATGGTGCAGCAGTACCAGCGTGGCATCGTCTTCCGCTTCGGGCGGGTGCTGGACCGCGTCCGCGGACCCGGCCTGCAACTGATCGTGCCGGTCGCCGACCGGATGGTGCGGGTGAGCATGCAGACGACGGTCATCGGCGTGCCCGCGCAGGGCGTCATCACCCGGGACAACGTCACGCTGACCGTCGACGCGGTCGTCTACTACCGGGTGGTCGACCCGGTGAAGGCGCTGGTCAACGTGCGCGACTACCCGGCCGCGGTGCTCCAGGTGGCGCAGACGGCGCTGCGCTCGGTGATCGGCAAGGCCGACCTGGACACCCTGCTGCGCGACCGGGACCGGATCAACGCGGAGCTGAAGGCGGTCATCGACGCCCCGACCGAGAAGCCGTGGGGTCTGCTGATCGAGCGCGTCGAGGTCAAGGACGTGTCGCTGCCGGAGGGGATGAAGCGGTCCATGTCCCGGCAGGCCGAGGCCGAGCGGGAGCGCCGCGCCCGGGTGATCGCCGCCGACGGCGAGTTCCAGGCGTCCCGCCGGTTGGCCGACGCGTCCCGGGCGATGGCGGGCACGCCGGGGGCGTACCAGCTGCGGCTGCTGCAGACGGTGGTGGACGTGGCGGCGGAGAAGAACAGCACCCTGGTCATGCCCTTCCCGGTCGAGCTGCTGCGCTTCTTCGACGTGGTCGCCCGCCGGTCCGGTGCGGCGGCGGTGGGGCACGAGCCGGCCTCCGCACCGGAGGCCGGCCCGTCCGGTACGCCGGAGCGGGAGCCCGCCGCGGCGCCGGGGGCCGAACGCGCCGACGGCCACCGTGGCGGCCCACCGGCCCGATGAGAGGACTGGGCGGGCGCATCAGCCCGCCCAGTCCTGGCACCTAGTGTCCTAGGATGCGCTACGGATCGTGTCGGGCCGCACCAACCGCACGGTCGTGCACCGGCCCCGACCTCCACGAGAGGCCGTCCGGCGGGGAAGTGACACCGGCGTGGCGTTACGTGCCGCGCCGCCGGCCGAAACGGTCACGGACCCGGCGAGGTTGATCCGACGTTGACGACCGCTGCCGTGGGCCGCCGGGTACGCGTACCCCGGTGTCGGTCCACGTCCCCGTGGAAGGTCCGATGGTTCTCATCTCCGCCCGCGCGCCCGACACCGCGGTCCGCCGGCTGACGGCCACCCTGTACGGCTACGCGTTCCTGTCCGACCTCGTCCTGCTCTATCCGCTCTACGCACTGCTGTTCAGCGACACCGGGCTGTCGGTGTGGCAGATCTCCTCCCTGTTCGCCGTCTGGTCGGTGGCCGGTCTTCTGCTGGAGGTCCCGTCGGGGGCGTGGGCGGACGCCGTCTCGCGCCGGCTGCTGCTGTGCATCGCGCCGCTGTGCGCCGGCGCGGGGTTCGCGCTGTGGGTGCTGCTGCCGTCGTATCCGGCGTTCGCGGCCGGCTTCGTGCTCTGGGGTGCGGGCGGGGCGCTGCGCACCGGGGCCCTGGAGGCGCTCGTGTTCACCGAGCTGGAGCGCGGGGGCGCGGCCGGCCGGTACGCCCGGATCATCGGCCGCGCCCGCACCGCCGAGGTGCTGGCGGTCATGGCGTCGATCGCGCTGGCGGGGCCGGTGTTCGGCTGGGGTGGGTACCCGGCCGTGGGGGCGGCCAGCGTGCTGGCGTGCCTTCTCGCCGCCGCCGTGGCCACCGGCTTCCGCGAGCACCGCGCGGCCGACGTGCCCGTCGGGCCCGGGGCGTGTGCCGTGCCCGGGGGGCAGGGGTGGTGGGGCTGCCTGCGGTCCGCCCTGGCCGAGGTCCGGGCTGATGCCCGCGTACGCGGGGCGGTGCTGCTGGTGGCGGTCGTGACCGCGGTGTGGGGCGCGGTCGACGAGTACGTGCCGTTGCTGGCCAGGGAGTCCGGGGTGGCGGAGTCCACGGTGCCGCTGCTGGTGCTGCTGGTCTGGTCCGGGGTGACCGTCGGCGGGCTGCTCGCCCCGGTGGGGGAGCGGTGGGGCCGGCGTGGCCTCGCCGGGCTGCTGGCGCTGGCCGCGTCGGCGCTGGCCGTCGGCGCGGGCGTCGGCCGGCCGGCGGGGTTCGTGCTGATCGCCGTGGCGTTCGCGGCGTTCCAACTGGCGACCGTGCTGACCGGCGCCCGGTTGCAGGCGAGCATCACCGGGCCGGGTCGGGCCACGGTCACCTCGCTGGCGGGGATGGGCACCGACCTGACGATCGTGGGGGTGTACGGCGCGTACGGGCTGGTGGCCACGGCGGTCGGCAACCGGACCGCGTTCGTCTGGGCCGCCGTGCCGTACCTGGTGGTGGCGGCGCTGGTCGCCGTCGGCCGGCGGGCCCGGGGTTGACGTGCCGTCGGTGTGGCTCGCCGCCGTCGGGGCTCACTCCGGCTGCGCGTCCAGGTAGACCCACCGCCCGTCCTCCCGGACGAAGCGGCTGTGTTCGGTGAGCGTCCCGGGCCGGCCGCCCTGCCGGTAGTGGGCCCGGAACGCGACGGAGCCGGCGGTGTCGAACAGCCCACCGCGGTCGGTGCCGA
The DNA here is from genome assembly GCF_043198215.1 of Micromonospora sp. NPDC048830. Classification (NCBI taxonomy): domain Bacteria; kingdom Bacillati; phylum Actinomycetota; class Actinomycetes; order Micromonosporales; family Micromonosporaceae; genus Micromonospora; species Micromonospora sp. NPDC048830. Next base: position 451 of record NZ_JBICUP010000010.1, on the reverse strand, counting down.
GGATCTCCAGCCGGGTCCAGCGCTGGTCGGGGTCGAGGCGCAGCCGTGCCGGGCGGGTGCCGGAGTGCCAGCTGCGCAGCAGGTACGCGGCGTCGCCGGCGGCGAACGCGCTGAACCGCGACCGCATGAGCGCCTCCGCCGTGGCGGCGTCGGCCTCGCCGCGGTGCAGCCGGCCGCAGCACTGCGGGTACGGCTGGCTGGCCCCGCACGGGCAGGGGCGGGTGGCCGGGTCCGCGTCGGCGCGGCGCTGTCGTTTCGCCATCCCTGCATCCTGCCGGGTGGCCGGTCCCGGGTACGCCGAAGGGCCCGGCCCCGTGGTGGTGGGGTCGGGCCCTTCGTGGTGCGTTTTTCCCGAGGGTCAGGCGGTGGCGCTGTAGCCGCGGGTGGCGATCCAGTCGGCGAGGTTGTCGACGCTCATCTGGTAGGAGGCCTGGTCGGGGTTGGCGGAGTC